>DAIOUZ010000168.1:0-3618 GCA_036759285.1 Candidatus Limiplasma sp.
CCGCCTCGAAGATTGCCCGCGACGAGTTCCCCGACTACGATATCACCGTGCGCGGTGCCGTCAGCATCGGTCGCCGCCTGATGGACCCCTTAGCCGAGTTGGTGAAAATCGACCCGAAGAGCATCGGCGTGGGGCAATACCAGCATGACGTGGACCAAAAGAAACTCAGCGAGAGCCTTGACCAGACTGTGGAGAGTTGCGTAAACGCCGTTGGCGTGGAACTCAACACCGCCAGCCAACAACTGCTGTCGTATGTCAGCGGTGTGGGACCTGCTTTGGCCTCCAACATTATCCAATACCGCGAGGAACAAGGCGGTTTCAAGAGCCGCAAGCAACTCAAAGAAGTGCCACGCCTCGGCGACAAGGCCTTCGAGCAATGTGCTGGCTTCCTGCGCATCCACAATGGTGACAATCCCTTGGACCAAAGTGCCGTCCACCCAGAGAGCTACCACATCGTGGAGAAGATGGCCAAGAAACTGGATGTCAAGGTGAAAGACCTTATCGGCAACAAGGAACTCATTGCCAAAATCAACCCAAAAGACTTCGTTGAGGAGCAGTTTGGCCTGGAGACCATCAACGACATCCTCTCCGAATTGGACAAACCCGGCCGCGACCCGCGCAAGACTTTTGAAGCCTTTGAGTTCGACAAGAACATCCGCACCATCAACGACTTGCGTGTCGGGATGACCCTCAACGGCATCGTAACCAACATCACCGCCTTCGGTGCCTTTGTCGACATCGGCGTGCATCAAGACGGCCTCGTCCACATCAGCCAGATGGCCGACCATTACATCAAAGACCCTAATGAGGTTGTGCACTTGAATCAAAAAGTCCGCGTGAAGGTTTTGGAGGTCGATGTCAATAGAAACCGTATTAGTTTGACAATGAAATCATAAAGCGACTATCATGAAAAGAACCCTATTGCTAAGTCTTGCCTTTTTCAGCTTGTTTTTAGGTTTGAAAGCCCATCCTATTGACTTGGAAACGGCTCAATCTGTTGCATACAAGTTTATGGGAACTAACGACTTACAACTCTCAACAACCTATCTGACGAAAAGTAATGTTGCTGCCTTCTATATCTTCAACTCCACAGACGGCTTCGTCATCGTTTCCGCCGACGACTGCGAAACGCCTATCATCGGTTATTCCCATGAAGACCGTTTTGACCCCCATGATATTCCGATACAAATGGAAGATTACCTCAATGATTTCGTCATAAGAATCCAATACGGCATTGAAAACCATATCGTTGCAGATGAAGTCACGGCCAAGCAATGGCAACTTGTAAAGACCTTGGGAAAACTCCACGATCACAAATCCACCCAAGCCATTGAGCCCTTGCTGACCGACAAATGGCATCAAGGTTGTCTCTACAACAGCCTCTGCCCTACCAAGGAAAGCACCCCATGTGGTCACGCCTACGTGGGCTGCGTGGCATTGGCCATGGGACAAATCATGCACTATTGGGGTTATCCGTCAAAGGGTTGGGGTTCTCGCACCTATTACGATAATGGTGTATCATTATCTGCCAATTTCGGAAACACTGAATACGACTGGAGCCACATGCCCGATTCACTGACCGAGACCTCAAGCGACGCTGAGATTGAAGCTGTGGCCACTTTGCTGTTCCATTGCGGCGTTGCGGTGAAAATGAGTTACGGTGCCAACAGTTCAAACGCCAACACAAGTCTGGTTGTCGATGCCCTGACACGGTATTTTGACTATTCAAGGCAACTCCGTATGGAAAAACAGGCCGATTATGACAATGAAGAATGGATGTCGTTGTTGAAGAATTGCCTTGACTCGCACCGCCCCATACAGTATTCCGGATCTGGCGACAACATCGGTCACTCATTTGTTTGCGACGGTTATGATGAGAACGACCTGCTGCATTTCAACTGGGGATGGGGCGGTGTCGCCAACGGTTATTTCGCCTTAGGAAACTTGTATCCCAACGGAAATGATCTCAACAACAGCAATACTGCCCTTATCGACATCATTCCGCAATATGACCCCTGCATTATTTCCGCCTCGGCTTATCCGCCCCAAGCCGGAACCATCGAAGGAATCGGAGAATACCACATCGGCGAACAATGTTGGCTTACCGCAGTGCCTGCCGAAAATTCCAACTTTTTATACTGGGAAAAAGAAGGCATAGAGGTATCCGACAACACGTATTACTATTTCGATGTCGAGGATGACGTGGACGACATTAAAGCCTACTTCAGCTATATGCCCGTAGAGCAAATCTCGGCATGTTACTCCCCTGATACGAGCAATCCGAACAGCCCATGCGTGAGCCTGTCGTGGAATTACGAAGACCCTCAATGGACACTGTTGAAACAATTTGACCTCAATGGTGAATATGGCGTGGCCGCTGATGGGGAACATATCTACACCTGTAATTATTCATCATCATCACCCGTATTCGGAAAATACACTATGGAGGGTGATTTGATTGAGTTTTTCGATATGGAAGGCGCTAACCCCTTAGGCATCACTTATGACGGGAATTACTTTTATTGCAGTAAAAACAGTGGACCAGGCGTGTTTTATTTGCATTGTTATGATCTTGCCCATAAGACGATTATCGACAGTTCATACATGCACATGCAATCTGCCGCATGTTCATACGACGCTGAAAATGACGGCTTTTGGCTATGCCCGATATTTCCGAATAAACAACTTATACTCAAAGACCGTCAAGGCCAAACCATAATGACAGGTCCTAGTTTTGCCACATATATCGGCCCATGTGGTTCCGCGAAAATCACCGCCAAAGACGGCACCTCGCACCTACTCATACTCTTTAGTGAAGGCAAATTATATGACTATGACCTCTCCAACGGCATTCTCATCCATCACCCCAGACTAGAGCAAAGACACATCAAAGGCATCTCCATAGGAAAATACAAAGGCAAAGATGCCATGTTTGTTGTTGTTCTCGATATTTCCCACAACACAACTGCCCTTCACATTTATGCGATCAACAGTCACCTGTCTCGGATTATTGGTTACCGCCTTTACCGCTCTGATAGTGAAGGACATACTGTGATACTTGCCGACGAAGTCACAGAGTCATCCTACATCGATTCCACTTGGAATGAAATCGGTTTTGGCGTATACAGATTTGGGATAAGTCCAATCTACGCCAATGGCAACGAGTCGGAAATCATTTGGTCCGACCCCATCGTGAAATCAGGCATTGGCATTGACGAACACACCGATAATCCCACGGAGCAATCCGTCCAGAAAGTGCTAGAAAATGGCCAAATCGTCATCATCAAGGACGGAAAACGCTACAATGTGTCGGGGCAAAAATTGAATTGACGATGAAATTGTATTTTTGAAACCTAATGCAATAAAACCGCTTCATATCAGTTAATCATAAAAACGAAATCAAATGAAACGATTCAGAATACTTACCCTGTTATTGGCCTTCACGATGGCCGCCCCTGCCCTGCTTCATGCGCAAATCATCAAAGGCGAACTGTTTTTGGGCGGCAACCTTGCCCAAGTGGACGGCGACGAATGCTTCGGTTACAAGAGATTTGGCGTTCATGCTGGCGCTGGTGCCCTCGTGCCGATCCCCAATTGGAGGGATGTCGGCCTTGAGGT
>DAIOUZ010000168.1:3628-7186 GCA_036759285.1 Candidatus Limiplasma sp.
CCTCTTCCTCGGCATAGACCTCGCGGAAGAAGCCGGTCTCGCCGTAGTGGATCGGGACGGTGCCGGGGATGTCGGCCTTGAGGTTCTCTTCAACCAAAAAGGTGCCTATAAGCGCGATGCCATCGTATCCAACAGCACTTATCCATACGCCTACAACCTGAAACTCAACTATGCCGAAATTCCCCTCATGATTTATCTGACCGACAAAGACAGATACAGTATCGGCCTGGGCGTTTCCTACGGGCGCATCGTTGGCCTTGACGAGAAAAACGACGGCATTTCCACTGGTATCGCCTTGGGTGACGGCAAGTTGCACTGGAAAGAAAACGAAGAAAACCTCCCCGATATCAGCCATGTCTCTGAAATCAACGAACTGGCTGAGATTGTCCATTCAGCAGGTTTCCCTGACACGGTTTACCTTTCCTCGGTGGTCGCCAACTCCAACACCTATCGTCCGCATGATTTCAACATCTGCGCCGACCTTCGTTTCCGCATTTGGGAAGGCATCCACGCCGAACTGCGTTACCAGTATTCGCTTCGCCCCATCCGCACAAGGATGTTCTACGAAGATGCCGGCCTTATCCTGGCCAACCAAATCAGGCTGCAATACAACAACAGCATCACGCTGAGGGTAGTATACATCTTTAATGAGCATAGAAGCAAAGCGAATAAGGAAGCGTTGAAGAAGGGGCAATGAATATCTGACTATGACTTGCGACAATGACGATGACCGCTTTTACAATGGTGAAGCGGTCACTGTCATAGTTAGTAGACATTGTCATAACCCCAAATAATACTCCTCCAGAAACTCCTTGTATTGTTTTGTGAAGCGGTTGTCGGTTCCACGAATGACAAAAGTTTCTTCTTGAACCTCAGCACTTTGCGCAAATCGCAACTCCAAATTCACACGATTCGGCTCTTTCCCCTCAATCGGGATAATGGTCATTCTTTTGCAAAGATGAAGCCCGTATGAATCAGCCACTTTCAAGAAATCCATCGACTCAGTGACAGGTAGCACTACTGCGAATCGGCCCTTTGCGTCCATCAATCGGCAAACGGCTTCACACAACGTTTCGAACGACAAAGTCACGTCGGTATGACGCGCACGGCTCTTGCGGTCGGCATCACATTTGAAGGAACGGATGAAAAACGGTGGATTGGAAATGACAAGGTCGTATTTCCTATCCGTTTGAAAATCTGCAATATCCGAACAATAGGCCTGCAACTGGTCGCGCCACTGCGAAGCCTTGAAATTGACCGTAGCCTCATCGATGGAGACGGCATCCAAATCCACTGCATCCACTTGGCTGACACCCTTTTGCGACAGCATCATAGGAAGGATACCACAACCTGTACCGATATCTAAAACAATATCAGTCGGTTTAACCTCGACCCAACGTCCCAGCAACACGGCATCCGTCCCCACCTTCATCGTAGAGCGGTGATGGTAGAGGCTGAAATACTTGAAGTGGAAAGGGCGCGCGTCGGTCATTGCAAATACATGTCTATCAAGCCTTCTGGTGCAGTAATGGTAAGGATCTTCTTGTCGCGGTCAACGTTCTGAATGACTTGGTCAAGGATGGGAATAAGGATTTCTTTCTTGCCTTTCATCACTTGCAGGATGGCTTGCGTGGGATATTCCAGCACCTCGCTGACGGGGCCCAACTCGCCTTTCTCCGTGTCGACCACCGTAAAACCCACAATCTCATGGAAATAGAACTGCTTGCCACTCAGTTTAGGCAACATCTCCAAGGGCAAATAAACCGCTTTCCCGACCAAATGCTGCGCCGCCTCGATGGTCTTCACATCCTGAATAGCGACGAAGAACTTGTCGCTGCTCATGGTGATTTTCTCCACGAAAAACGGTGTCAACACCTTGTTGATTTCGAGAAAGAAATGCTTCATTTCGAGGTAGGCTGAGGGGTCGTCGGCCTCCAGTTTGATGGTCACCTCACCTTTCAAGCCGTGGGTCTTGGCCACGCGACCGAGGTAAAAACAATCTTCTTTTTTCATAATAAAGACTCGGGACGCGGGACTTCGGGACTTATTGACTATGACCAACGACTATGACCATAACAGCTTTTACATAAAAGTGAAATCTATCCATCTTTATAAAACTGTCATAGTCATTGTCACAAGTCATCGTCCCTTGGTCTCGCGTCTTTTAAATTTTGCCGCAAAGATAAAACTTTTTATTTTTGCCGCTCATTTTTGAGTCATGAATGAGTTTTTGCATTTGTTTTTGGATGTACTGAGAAACAGCGTCTTAATCACCGGATTGGTGATGATTATGATGCTGATGATTGAGTATGTCAATATCCATTCGCATGGGAAATGGTTCACGAAACTGCGTCAATACCGCTATGGACAAGTCGTTTTGGGTGCAGGCTTGGGTATCATTCCCGGTTGCATGGGTGGCTTTGCCGCCGTGTCGATGTATTCGCACAAGTTGCTGAGTTTTGGCGCATTGGTGGCCATGATGATTGCATCTTCGGGCGACGAAGCTTTTGTCATGCTCGCCATGATTCCTAAAGAAGCACTGCTGTTGATAGCGGTATTGTTCGTAGTCGCAATCCTTGCCGGACTTTTGGTGGATAGGTTTTCCAAGCCTCATCCCCACCATCACGAGGGCTGCGAAGAAGGCTATCAAATCCACGAGGAAGACGAAAAAGAAGAAAGTGACGACAAACCCACCTTGTGCAACATGCACCATGCCAGCGGGGAACGTATTGCATTGCTTTTAGGTGTGATTTTGTTCATCGTTGCTTTGGCTTTTGGCATGTTTGAACATGAGCACGAAGAATCCTTTCACACCCAACTGAACATCTTCGATGAGTACTGGATGAACCTCATCTTTGCCGTCATCAGCCTGTTTGTGGTATGGTTCATCGCCACAGCGGGCGAACACGTCATCAAGGAGCACCTTTGGGAGCACATCATCCGCAAGCATTTCTTGAGCATCTTCCTCTGGACCTTCGGCGCGCTACTCGTCATTCAAATTGGGTTGCACTACTTCGACCTTGAACAACTGATTACCAGCAACATCCCATGGATGATTTTGTTGGCTGTCTTAGTCGGCATCATCCCTGAATCGGGGCCACATTTGCTGTTTGTCACCTTGTTTGCCACGGGCACGGTACCCTTCTCTGTGCTCTTGGCCAGTTCCATCTCGCAAGATGGTCATGCTTCGTTGCCGCTGCTTGCCGAGAGCAAACGGAGTTTCCTTAAAGCTAAAGTAGTTAATGTATTAGTAGCAGCCGTGGTCGGGTATCTGTGCTACTTTATAGGATTTTAGAAGTCAGCAAGCCAAAACATCTTTGACTGAAAAAATCTTGCTCAATGCTTCAAACGAGAAGTACTGGTCATCCATAATCATATAATCTTCCCTTTGTGCTTTTGAGAGCCTCTTTATGTCCGGAAACATGGATATAGGAACAATGACCACTCTACCATCCGTCAAATAGACGGCCATCGCACCTCTTTTAAAACCAAAATCCAACTTTTTGATTCCTATATTTGTATCTTTAAATTTGCACATAGTATTATTTTATTTTCTTG
>DAIOUZ010000169.1:0-743 GCA_036759285.1 Candidatus Limiplasma sp.
TAGCCCTCAAGAAACTATATTCCTTACCGTATTTCAAGTGCTGCGCCACGAAATCTGATAGATATTCAAGCTTGTAATCAACGACCTTGCCGTTCTCCGTGACGGGAACAATCTCAGGATTGATGAAGCCGCCGTAAGGCTTCAGACCAAGGGCATTATAACGGTCTCTAACCTCCTTATGCAGTTCGGGGTCGACCTTCACTGCATATTTCTCCACGATGGCCTTGCCTGCCGCATAGTCGCCTTCACTCTTGATGCGCTGGATTTCAGCCAACAGTTCGCCGAACAGGCCGCGTAAAGCCTCGAAGTCGTTAATGACATAGTAAGTCTTGCCGTTCTCCACTTTCTTCTCGATGACGTTGGCGTCTTTGCCATGCTCATAGCACCACTCTGAAATGAGCTTGCGGTTCTGCATGTGCGACTCAGTGACGTCCTTACCCAGCTCCACGCGGGCCAGCTGAGACATCATACCGTTACGAATGTAGGAGCAATACTCTGCCTTATAAGCCTCAGCATCAGGCATCACACCCAGCTCCACCATCTTCGGGTCGGCCAAATAATACAGACCGAAGAGGTCGGCACGGGCTTCTTCCAAGGTGGAACTAAATTCCTTCAAAGCACCAGGTTGCGTGCCAGGCAGCAGCTTGCCTGAGCCGTGACCCAAGCATTCATGCAGGTTGGTATGCACCACGTCGGCATCGGAGCCATATTTCTTGCAGAGGTCGACTTCATCCTGCGAGTAG
>DAIOUZ010000169.1:753-1203 GCA_036759285.1 Candidatus Limiplasma sp.
GATTTGGAGCCGTAATCTTTACGGATCCAGTCGGCATTGGGCAGGTTTATGCCAATCGGAGGAGATGGGAAGCAGTCGCCACCCAGCGTGGTGACGATGATGCTCTTCGCCGAAACACCTTTACAGGCCTCTTTCTTGAAGCGCGGGTCAACGGGGGAATTGTCCTCAAACCATTGGGCGTTCTCACTGATCGTATTGGAACGAACAGTAGCCTCAAGGTCCTTATAATCGACGATAGCTTCCCAAGTGGCCTTCATGCCCATCGGGTCGCCGTAGTCCTCGATAAAACCATTCACAAAATCGATATGCGAGACGGAGTCCTGCACCCATGCAATGTTGTATTCATCCCAGGTCTTCAGGTCGCCCGTGGTGTAATAATCGATGAGCTTCTGGGTGTAGTCGCGTTGAATGTCGTTCTCCGCCACCTCGTTAGCTTTCTGAAGCCAGACG
>DAIOUZ010000169.1:1213-3280 GCA_036759285.1 Candidatus Limiplasma sp.
CCGCGATCTTTTCGCGGATCGCCATGGCCTCGTCCTTTTTGCCCTGGCCCATGAGTTTCCCGATCTCCTTGGAAATGCGGTTCATGACGAGAAGCCAGATGAAACGGACCGCGACGATGATGGCCGTGATGGCCTCGCCATATAGTCCGTCAGCCTTGTACACATCTTCATAAATCTTGCCGTCTTTCTTCACCAGTTTGGAGTTCAGTCCGTAACTGATTGGCGTGGCATCGTTGGGCTTGCGCATCTTGTTGTAGAAGGCTTCCACCTCGCCCTTTTTGATGTCGCCTTCGTAGAAGTTCACAGCCGAGTTAGCGATGATATCGTCCTCGCTACTGCGGCGCACCTTGTAGAGCTCCTTATCGAAGACCACAGGTGTCAGGAAAGCGATGAAGTCGTCGACGGTCTCGCCTTCGTTGAGCGGGAGCAGGCTGGCATCACTGCCTTTTATCAACTCGGCAAAACAAGCCTCGCTGATTTCGGGGAAGAACTTGTCCTCAGCATAGTGGTGATGTATGCCATTGCTGAAAAACACACGCTTGGCGTAGACCAAGAAATTCTGGAAATCAGCACATTCGCGGTCGCCTTGATACGAATTCAACACAGCCTCGATGGTCTTACGAATCACCAGGTTATACTTGAAGTTCTGGTCGAAAAGGATGTCGCGACCGCATTTGGCTGCTTCGCCAAGATAATAGATGTAGCTCTTCTGTTGCAGCGTCAGCTGGTCCCATTCCGGAACCTGATAACGCATGATCCTCAAGTCGGCGAACTCGTCCACCAGATACTTGAATTCTTCTTGAGGCTGGGGCTGTTCGGTGACTTCCTCCTGTTGTTTCGGAGCGCAACCCACCAAAGCAGCAGCCATTCCAATGTAAATCATCAGTTTTTTCATTTTTTGTCTGTTATGTAATTATCCAAAAATCATATACATGTACTTAATATTTATACCTAATCGAGACCTCCGACAGGAAGTCTTGTTTCTTGTAATTTTCGCCTGGAACGCGGCTGCGATAATCATAGGAGAACGAGACGTCGAGGAAGAGCTTTCGAGTGATTTGGGTCTGAAGCCTGATGTTGCTGTTGATGATGAAATCGTCGAAATCGAGCACCGAAGGCTGATAGAAAAGTGTATACAACAGCGTGAGGTTCTCTGCCAATTTTTGTTTGACTTTGGGGCGGATAGATATGCGGTAGTTGTTGTTGAGCAGATGTGTCTCATCGGTGAAGTCGGTCCAATCGTAAACGAAGGCGGCACTGATGGAATAGTCGCAGAACCCAGGAATGGTATAAACGCGGTACTTCATTCCAACGAGGCCGC
Source organism: Candidatus Limiplasma sp. (assembly GCA_036759285.1). Lineage (GTDB taxonomy): Bacteria > Bacteroidota > Bacteroidia > Bacteroidales > F082 > Limimorpha. Next base: position 2,535 of record DAIOUZ010000169.1, read on the forward strand.
TCAATCGGAGGTCGTAGCCCTTGTATTTGTTGGTGAGCATCTCGCAGGCCAAGAACGGAGAGTATTTGTCGTGCTGAAACAGGTCCATCTTCACGCCGCCATTGACCTCAAAGTTGGTCTCTTTCCAATGCTGGTCGCCACCGCTCTTGTCGATAAGCGAGCTATAGAGCAACTTGTAGTGGGCGTCGAAAGCAATCAGGCTATCGTTGCGTTCGACGGCGCCATCGTTGCTGATGTTGCAGTTATTGACATTACCCGCATTCAACGAGGCCCCGAGACCAAAATTGTAATGCCAGTTTTTTTGTGCATTTGCGCATAAAACGCATAAAACCAATAACGCAAGAAGAGAAAACCGCAATCTATTCATTTCTATGTTGTTAGATTAAAGAAAGGTTTACTTATACAAATCTTTTGGCGTATAAAAATCGTAGGGCGGCATCGTCGTAGGGTCAAGGTTGGTGTAAGTGCCGTCCACCTGGAGTTTCTCCTTTCCATAGATAAAATGGTGGCAGAACCACACGAGGTCATCAACGGTCAGTGGGCCGCCAACAGCCACGCTGTGACCATAGTCCTCGAAACGACGGGCAAAATAGGGATAGTCATACTGACGCGCGAGAAGCAAACAGCGCATGAGGCAATCGAACTCTTTCTGGTTGATTTCTTCTTGCGACCCCATGGTAATGATGCCTCCGGCTCCTACGTTATAGAGGTAACTCAGTAATTGGGGCGTAAAGGGTATGTCAGTG
>DAIOUZ010000169.1:3290-6766 GCA_036759285.1 Candidatus Limiplasma sp.
AACGACGGGCAAAATAAGGATAGTCATACTTCTCGAAACGTTTCACCAAAGCATCCGTTCCATAGAAGCCAACATTGAAGAAGCTTATCCCCTTGTATGACACTAAGTTATCCATCATTCCGTGAAACATCATGGTAGGGGCCGGCTCACGGTTGCGGTATTGCACCTTACCCTCATGTGAGAATATGGCACCTGCGTACGAAACCACACCTGCCAAGCGGAAGTCTTCAGGAAGAATGTCAGAATTGAGGAATCCGTTGCACATCGCATAGTCCACCTGCAAAGAGGGGATGGCACCCGCACTCGAGCCTATCATCACCATATAATCCTTATTGACTTTCAGCTCCTTGGCATGTTCAAGCAGATAATGCAAAGCCGAAATGGCATCTTCCGTAGCCATGTAAATCGCTTTCTCCACAGGATCGGTGTTGAAAACACCAATGTTTTTGGCTCCTTTAAGACCTAAGCGATAATCGATTGAGGCCACCATGAAGCCTTTGTCGACAAGTTGCTTGAAATAGGCTTTTTCCCATTTGCCGTCGCGGTGACCACCGATAAAACCGCCTCCAAAGACGTAGACCAAACAGATGGTGCTGTCGTGGACATGTTCAGGGGTGTAGAAATCAAGATATAGTTGAAGCGTGTCACGTTCAGCATATTGGTAGGTTTTCATGTTCTGGGAGAAACAGCCCAATGACATGATAAAAAGCAAAACTAGTAGGAAGATTTTTTTCATGATTGATGCGTTTTATAGTATTCTTTCAGAAATTCAGGGAGCTGACGTAAGGCAGCTTGCTCGCGCCATTGCTTCCGCACCTCTTGGGCAGGCACTCCGAAGACGGCCTTGCCAGGCTCAATATTCTTGTCGACGGCGGAAGTGGCCAGCACCACCGCGCCTGTTCCGATGACCAAGTCCTTGTTGATGCACACACGACCCCAAAGGATGACATCATCTTCGATGCGGGTCACGCCAGCGATGGCGGCATGGGCACCGATGAGGCAATTGTGGCCGATGTAGCTGTCGTGGCCTATCTGGCAGTGATTGTCCAACTTGGTTCCACTCTCGATGATGGTGTCGGAGGTGACGCCACGGTCGATGCTGCACAGGGCTCCGATTTCCACATCGTCGGCGATGACCACACGGCCAAAGGATTCAAACTTCTTAAAGCCTTCGTTGCGGCGCTGGAAGTAGTAGCCATCGGCACCAATGACGCTGCCCGAGTGGATGATGACATTGTCGCCAATCACGCAGTGGTCGTAGATGGTCACGTTGGGATGGATATGGCAGTTCTTACCGATGACGGTGTGATGCCCGACAAATGTCCCCGGCATAACGAGCGTTCCCTCCCCTATCTTAGCCGAATCGCTAATGGGTTGCGTCTGCGACTCGAAGGGACGGAAATGCCGCATGAACGAAAGCGTCGAACGGGTCGTCATGGAGCAACAAGGCCTTGCCTTCAGGACAATCCACCTCCTTATTAATAAGCACCACAGTGGCGGCCGAGTTGAGTGCCTTGGCATAGTATTTCGGATGGTCGACAAAGGTAATGTCTCCCGTTTCCACCTTGTGGATTTCATTCAAACCAGTAATGGGAAAGTTGGCTGGTCCAACATATTTAGCGTCAATAAGTTCCGCGATAGTTTTCAGGGTAGTTTTCTTTATTTTCATTGAAATGAAGTTTATAGAATGAAGTGCAAAGATACAAAAAAAGCGCAAAGTCAAAGACTCTGCGCTTAATTTATTATGGCGTTGGCTTAGGCCTTCACGCGTTCGCAATATTCACCCGTGCGGGTGTCGACGCGAATCAGGTCGTCGGTGTTGATGAACAGCGGCACGCGGACCATGGCACCCGTCTCGACGGTGGCTTCTTTCAAGGCATTGGTGGCGGTGTTGCCCTTCTCGCCAGGCTCGGTATAGGTCACTTGCAGGACGGTCTTCACCGGCATTTCGGCGAAGAGGATGGTCTCGGTGCTGGCGTCGACGACGACGTCAACGATATCGTTCTCTTTCATGAACTTCACGCCCGTGATGTTGTCGCCAGCAATCGGAATCTGGTCGTAGGTCTCGGTGTGCATGAAGATATAGTCTTCACCTTCCTTGTAGAGGTACTGATAGGGACGGTGCTCAACGCGGACATCCTCGAGCTTCACGCCGATGTCGAAACGTTTCTCCAAAACGTTGCCGCTCAGCACGTCCTTCAGTTTGATACGCATGATAGTGTTGCCCTTGCCAGGCTTAACATGTTGGAAGTCAATGCAGAAATAAATCTTTCCATCCAAACGGACAGCGCTTCCAATCTTTACATCTTGACTTAACATAGGTATTTCAGATTTAATGATTTAAAATTCAAAGATTTAAAATTCAAAATTCAATTCCATACTAGGGAAATGAAGGTGCAAAAGTAGTGTATTTCAGGGAAATGGCAAAGGAATTGTTGAAAAAAGTGATTTTGGCACATTAAAAAGCCACCCTCACACTCCGTTTTCTCCAGAGTCTTCTAGGGTGGCTTTGTGGGTTTTCCGCTGTTATAGCCTCTATAGATATTATTTGACGTGCACGGAATGTACGGGGCGAACTGAGAATCCATCGCGGCGGCATTCGTCGATTAGGACACAGTCGTCCGAAACGAAATAGAGGCCCATCGCATAGTGCGGGTAACCGGCGTTGAGTGACATCGACCAGTAGTGGCCGCGAGTACTCTCATCACCCTCGCTGGAGCCAGCTGCAGGCAGGAAGAGACTCTTTCCATTCGCTGCGGTAAACAGTCTACCGTTCACGCCGTTCTGTGTTGTCCAAATGTTGGTCGTGTTGTCGAGCAACTCCTGCCAATCTTCCCTTGTGGGCATGCGCCAACCTCTACTCCAGTTGGCTTCAGCCGCATCATCCTCGGGAAACAGGGTAGTCTGGTTATCGGTGAAGCCGTTATTGCCTAAACTGGATAGGGTACAATACTTGGTGAGATAAAGATTCTCCCAAACACCAGGATTAGGAATCCAGACACCGTCACCAATGCTATACTTGTAGTTGCTCCAATTGTATGTCTCCTTAGGCTGAATCTCGCCCCAAGCAAAGTAGTTGCCGTAACCTTCGGGCTTGTCGGCACCCACGTTGCAACAGGCCCATTTCGTGCCCGAAGGCAGTCCGAGGTCGATGGCGTGAGGGTGGTTGTCATCGGGACAGGACAAGGTAATATCATTCTGCGCGTTAGCAGTCAACAAAGTCATAAACGACACTAAAAACAAATGTAAAATCTTTTTCATAATCATATGGATTGGATTGAATTGTTGTTAATGAATACATAAATTACTATTATTTCGCATATCGATTGTAAAGGTTTCTGTATAAAGGATCAACTTGTGACCTCCCCTTCGGATGTATTACAGCAAGAACTCAGCGGTGATGCCCCACTTCATCATGTTACCGGTGCTTGACTTCTCCACAGACTTGTACCAATCGGCATGCATCCTGGCATAGT
>DAIOUZ010000169.1:6778-7179 GCA_036759285.1 Candidatus Limiplasma sp.
AGCGGAAGGATTTTCCCTTTGCCAAAGCACTTGACCGCCCCTATGGAGAACGTTATCCTGCCCTTCTCATATCTAGTGAGTGACGGCTCTTGCCCTCCGGGAACCATCACTTTGTGCTCCGAGCTTGTCTTGGGAGAATACGCGAACCCCGCCTCTATACTCAATCCGTTCATCACCCGTTCAAGGTCTGCCTCTGCCCCGAGACCTATCTCGAATGCACCGCCAGGGTAGTTCTCGTCCAACAATGCCTGTTGGTCTGTCCTCTCCTGTGAATAGTAGGCATAACCGGTGAAAGCCTTGAAATGGAATTTCGGCCTGTCGGTCTGCTCCTTGTATTCATACACGACGCACGTGCTCCCGTCGGTACACACGTCGTTGTGATAGTCACGGACGACCCCGAC
>DAIOUZ010000170.1:0-5229 GCA_036759285.1 Candidatus Limiplasma sp.
AAGGTACGTATTCCACATAGAACACCAATCGGCAACCTAATGCGACAAGATGGCTGAGGAAGGCTTCGGAAGTCACATCGTGATAGTTCTCGGTGGTGACGGTGATGCTGGTGCCGAAGAAAAGTTTCTCCTTCTGTAGCATCTCCATAGAGCGCAACGCCCGCTGAAACACACCGTTGCCACGTCGGTCGTCGGTAGCCGCCAGTTCTCCTTCAAGACTGATGACGGGCACCATGTTAAGGTGGTTTTTGAAGAACTCCGTATAGGTTGCTCCTATGAGTGTGCCATTGGTGAAGACAGGAAAAATGATGTCCTCCACTTCGGCAGCGCATTCCAGCAGGTCGCGGCGCATGAGGGGTTCGCCTCCGGCCAATAGGCAGAAACTGACACCTAACTCGGCAGCCTCCCTAAAAATGGTTTCCCATTGCTCGGGAGTAAGAGAGGGCTTCTCGCTATGATGGCCTGGGTTACCAGCAATGCCGTTCTTTCGGGCATAGCAGCCTTTGCACTGCAGGTTGCAGGTGGTGGCGATGCTGGCGATAAGGAACGGCGGCACGACGACACCCTCTTTTTCGAGATGCGCCTTGCGCCGCCGTTCGGCTTTGCATATAGTGCGCTGCATCCGTGCCACAAAGCGGACCTCGCGCGGGTTGTCCAGCACGTTAAGGTAGGCTTTTGCCATGATGTTGCGGATGGTTTCCGCCATGTAGGCACCAAGGTCCATACAGTTTAAAGGACTTTTTTGACGAACTGACTGAAGTTTTCGATGTCTTTCTCGTCAGGATATTTTAAAGCGTAATGTCGAAGCCATTGGAAACTACTGGGCTGGTGCCCATTTGCAACGGACGGGCGACACGATGGCACCTTCCTTTTTCAGTTCGGCAAAGGCTTTGTCGACCTCCTTGCGGTCGATGCCTGTGATTTCTGCAATTTTGCCTGCGTTGACGGGAGCACCGAATTCACGCATGGCTTGTAATACTTTCTCTTTCATTGTTGTAGGGTTTTGCTTTGGTGATTACATTATTTCGATGAGGAAATTCTCATAACCGAGTTTGTCGATGTAGTTGAGATATTGTCTTTCCCAATCCATGTGCTCTTTCTCGCCATCGATCCATTTGTAGATGAGTTTCTGAGTTACATAATCATCGGCGAAGGCAGCGGCCAATTTGCTCATTTCCTCAATGGCTGTAGGCTGATAATCCGACTCAATCTGTTGCTTGGGGTCGTCATAGAAGGGGAATTCCACGGTCTTCATGGCCTCTTGCAAGTCGGTGGGTTTGCAACCGAGTTCCACAAGGCGGTTGAGCACTTCTTCCGCTTCGTCCCATTCTTCTTCGGCTTCCTCTTTCCATTTGTCGGCGAGTTTGTTCCAGCCGTTGAAACGGTCGTATGCCGAGAAGGCAAAGTGCTGCTTACTGTTACCAAACCATACTGCGCCCATATAGGCGAATGCTTTTAATGCTTCTTCTTTAGTCATAGCTTTAAATTTTTAAATGTTATTTATTGAGTTTCTGTAATTCTTCAATGAGTTTGTCAAGCGTGGGAATCATTTCTTGCTCTTCGACAAATTTCAGTGTTATCTCCTTGCGCATGCTCTCATGGATGCCAGCCGCTTGCTTTCGCATGGCACTTCCTTTTTCGGTGAGCGAAACGATACGTTGGCGTGAGTCCTCTTTGCCGCGCGTGCGAGTTACCAATCCTGCTTTCTCCATGCGTTGCAAGAGCGGGGTAAGGGTGTTGGTTTCCAATAGCAAACGTTTGCCTATGTCGCACACCGGTTGTTTATCCTTTTCCCACAACACGAGCAGCACAAGGTATTGCGGATAGGTGATGCCAAGCGGGGCCAAATACGGATGATAGGCCCCCATGGTTAACCGCGCCGCCGTGTAGAGACGGAAACAAAGTTGGTTCTCTAGTTTAAATTGCTCGTCTGCCATCTTGCAAATTTATATCGTTCACGATGCAAAAATACAACTTTATTTTTATATCGCAAGCGATATTTCGAAAAAAAAATGAAAAAAATGCAGATTAAATCTTCGCCTCAACAAAAGTGCAGTAGTCTTCGTAAACGTCCCGCACGACATCGTCCCAATTGAGGTAGAGATCGCGGCGGGCGGCAGCGGAGATGCGTTCGTAAGCCTCCGGGTCGGCCATGATGTCCATGATCATCCGTGCATAACTGTCCTCGTTCGGAGGGCAGACATAGCCATTGACGCCAGGTGTGACGGTGGCAGCCGTGCGGGCACCTTCCAAGAATACGGTAGGCGTACCCTGACAAGCCGCCTCAATCTGCACCAAAGAGTTGGCATCGTAGAGCGAAGGAAACAGGAAAAGCTTGGCTCGGGAATAGAGGTTTTCCAGCATCTCCTTGTCTGTCAGGCCGCACATGATCACTTCTTCGGTCAGGCCCTGTTCTTGCACGAGGGCGGCGAGTTTCTCATCGTCCTGTCCCTTGCCGGCAAACAGCATCCTGAAGTTCTTCAGGCCCATCGCCTTGGCTTTCGCTAAGGCGCGAATGGTGAAGTCGATGTTTTTGATGAAATTGATTCGTCCCACGAAAAGGAAGACCGTGGCATCGGCAGGGATGCCGTAGGTCTCGTTGACGACTTGAGCAGCGGCAAAAGGATCGGGAACAGGATGGTGGTCGGTGGCGTTGAGGCGCACCTTGCAGGGAGCGGTCAAGCCGTATTCTTGGACATAAAGGTCTTTGATGCCCCCATTCACAGCCCAACATTCATCACAGGCGTTGAACACACGCATGATGGTGTCCATCGCTATGTCCATGGCCAGCTTGAGTTTGAGCGATTTCTCGAAATCCTGCTTGTACTGCGAATGAAGTGTTGCGACCACAGGAAGCTTGTGTATTTTAGCATACAGGACTCCAGCCATACCAACCGCAAAAGGAGAATGGATATGAACGATGTCAATACCGCTCTTGATAAGCTGTGCTTCGAACCGTGGGTCCAAGACAGGCGTGGGAAGGTCATAATCGCTCGTGATGAGTGATAGCGACGAACACCGCACAACCTGATACGGTAGTTTCTCATCCTCATTGCGGTCAAAGCCTCTGGCCTCCGGGCAGAACACCACCACCTCGCAATATTGCACCAGTCGGCGGGCATAATTGTCCACCACTTTGATTACTCCGTCCACCATGGGATACCATGTATCAATGAAAAGTCCGACTTTCATGGGTAATTTCTCTTTTTTGGTGTTTTTACCTATAGCTTTGATGGCCGTCATCCCCTTTTGTATGGTATTGTGGAACATTATTTCAGGGCTCTTTATGCTGTCCTTCATGCGTCTTTTCTTGGGGAAGCTGATGGTCTCCTTGGGTATAACACGCTGGTAACCATTTTCTTCCAAGGCTTTCACAGTGCTCTCATAGCCACGGAAAAACAGATCTTCAATCTTCGACATGTCGTAAGCCGTGCAACCGTAAGTGTCAAGCTCAATGAAGAGGTCCGCTTGGGCTGTGTCGGCAGCCACGTTTGACAGTATCGTCATCATAAACGATCGGTAAGCCACTGATATGAGATTATCCTTGTATTTGTCCACTTCCAAATGGTTGAGGTTGAGCGCGATGACCTTCTCGCATTTTTGTCGAATGGCCGACACAGGCAAGTTTTGGAATGCTCCGCCATCGATGTAGTGGATTCCGTTGATGCATTTCGGTTGGAAAATGACCGGGATGGAGCATGAGGCCACCACACGAGGAGCGATTTCTCCTTTGGTGAATACTTTTGGTACACCATGTTCGATGTCGGATGCAACGATGAAGGTCGGTATGGGTAACTCTTCCAAACGGTTGTAAGGTAGCTTTTTCTGGATGAGCTCCATCAATGGACGAGAATCAAACAACCCTCCTTTTGGCACGCTTGGGGTGACGATATCCTTGAAGAAGTTCAATCCTTGAAAGGTTTCAACCATTTGTTTTGGAGTAAAGCCTGACGCGTAGAGTACCGCTACAAGTGCACCCGCACTGGTGCCTGAAACTACATCTGGTTGTATGCCGTACTCCTTAAGCGCTTGAAGCGCACCACAGTGGGCTGCAGCCCTGGCACCGCCACCACTGAAAGCGATGCCCAACGGATATTTCTTTGTTGCCATTGTCGTTGGTTTTAGATGTCGCAAAAATAAAAAAATAAGGGTTACGAAACTTTATCAGTACCCATGGTTATACCTTTCTTTTCTTGAAAATCACCAGTTCGTTCATCATGAAATTATAAGTCCCCGAAACACAAAGTGCCAACAGGTTGCATATCACTACGTCCCATTTCGTCAGTGCCTGAATCAATAGGAGCAAGCCCATCTTGATGAGGAAACCGCCTGTGCAGGAGGCGTTGTAGACTCCATAACGCATGATGTACGACTTCCCCGAATGATGTGAAATGCGGTCTTTCCACGTCAGGAAATAGGAGACATTGAAGTTTGTGAAAACCGCAAACTCAAATGAAATGATGGGGGAGATGATGACTTTGCCGACATAATTATGAAACACGAAATGCGAGAACACCCATAGGACGAGCGTGTCCACGAATGTGCCCAACAAATTGCCTGCGACAAACTTGGGGAAACGGTGCAATATCAACTCCTTGGTCTTATTCATTCTTATGTTTCGGGTCGATTTTCGCATAATAACGGGCATCTTGCAATATGGTCACGATGTATATCAGTACTAAAGCAAGAAGAATAACAATGCCTACCAGGTCGAGGGCATGAAGTTCAAGCGTAGAAGAGAGCCAAGGCAACTCCAACCCCCATGTTCTCAGCGGTTTGGCAAACACCAGCACGGCATTGGCAATGATGCAGATCAGCCGGAATTCCGTGGGCCCCAACTTGGCGTAGGTCAGCCGAAATTCCCCTTTGAGATGCGCGTTCATCGATACATTGAGGGTCAGCATCAGATAGATGACAAGCAGGATGCACGACAAGTCGAAACGCATAAATGGTGATAGACCAACGCCCATGAACATGAAAGTCTCGTTGATGGCATCCATAGTGTGGTCGAGATAGAAACCATAAATCGGACGCTGCTGTTTCCGATAACGGGCCAAGGTGCCGTCGAGCGAGTCGCCATACCAGTTGATGACGAAACCCAACGAGGCCAGCCACAAGAAATGCACGTTGTAGTTCGACAAGATATAGCCCGCCGCAATAACCACGGCACCGATAAATCCGATGAAAGTCAGCATGTCGGAATCGATCCATCTCGGCTGCCGTTCAGCG
>DAIOUZ010000170.1:5239-7175 GCA_036759285.1 Candidatus Limiplasma sp.
GGGAGCCATAAGAGTGCTTTTTTCTCCACTCCGTTCAAGACCGAAGTCTGGATTCTCACCGATTGTTTTGTTGAGGATGGCTTTTCCATTGTTTTTCTGCTTGTGTTGCGCAAAAGTAGACGTATAAGGGCAGAAGTGCCGTGTCCAAACCACCTTTTTTGCGGTTAATTTATCCTGTGAAAGAAATATAGAAAGCAAAAAAGGAATTATAAACCATTGTAGAAATCAATAATAGGTTGTTTCTTTGCAGAAAAATTGACCAACCATGCTGAAATCGTTCAACGACCTCATCATTTCCGACAATATGGATGAGGTCAATGTGGCACCAGAAACCATGTCGAGTTTCTTTATCGCGTTCTATTGCGAGAAAGGTGCGTTGCAGTTTTCCATTGAGGGAGAAATGTATCTTGCCAAGGAAGGTGACTTGGTGGCATGCCCGCCTCGCAATATTATTGGTTTGTATATGCGTTCTCCCGACTTGCAAGGCAAGGTGATTTGTATGGGCGAGTCGCTGTATGACGAGACCATGCCTGGCGTTTTTCATATCGACCCCAATTGGTGGAAGAAGTTCCTTTACCTGCGGCAAAACCCAGTCATGCACGCTACCGAGTTCCAAAGCAAGCTCTTTTTGGCCTATTTCAACCTTTTGAAGACCTATATGGAAGACAGCGACAACCCTTACCGCCAACACATCATCAAAATCACCTCGCAAGCGGCAGCTGTTGAGATTCTTCATGAACTTGATAATTGGAATCCGCATGAAGAAGATCCCATCGACCGAGTGAAACCTGAAACTTCACAAAAAGACCGCCTGTTCCAACGATTCATCGCCCTTCTCAGTCATACGGCTAACACTGAGCGTGAAGTTAGGGCCTACGCCGAACAGCTGTTGGTCACTCCAAAGTACCTCAGCGCGGTTTGCAAGGAAAAGAGTGGACGCACGGCCATGGACTGGATTACGGAGAGCACGGTAGCTCGCATCAAATACTACCTTTTACAGACTGATCTTACTGTTAAGGAGATTGCCTTCAAACTGGATTTCCCCGATGTCAGCTTCTTTTGCAAATATGTCAAGAAGCATTTGGGGCAGGCACCGTTGGAGTATCGGAACGGGCAATTGCTTTCCAAAACATAGAAAAGCCGCAGCCCGAAGGCCACGGCTCAAATCAATGTGAAAAACCAACAGCGTTAATTCATCAACCTTTTTTCACCCCAAGTGTACTGCGGATAGGCTTTCTTGAGGTCGTTGTAGGAGTCCTTCACGTCGCTGCCGCCGCTGGTGGCGAAGACGTTGAGCGTCTTGCCGCTTAGGTCGTGGGCTTCGATGAAGGTGTTGACGATGGTCGGGGCGGTGTACCACCACACGGGGAAGCCGATCCACACCACATCGTAGTCGGCGATGTTCTCGCAGCGGCCCTTGATGGCGGGACGTGAGGTCTTGTCCTGCATCTCGATGGTCGAGCGCGAGGTCTTGTCGCGCCAGTCGAGGTCGGCGGTGGAGTAGGGCACCTCGGGTGTGATTTCGTAAAGGTCGGCATGGAACTCTTTCGCCAATTTTTGTGCAGCGGCCCTGGTATTGCCCGTGGCCGAGAAGTAAACTATTAAGGTCTTCATTTCTTTGTTCTCCTTTGTTTCAGTGGTTTGTGTGGTTTCTTTGTTCTCTTTTTTGTTGTTGTTCTGCGCGCAGGCGGTCAATATCAGACAGCAAGCGGCAATGATGAGTGTAATGCGTTTCATAATGCGTTATTTGTCAATGTTTACGATAGTGTATTTGCGGCTGCCGAGGCCGATGGCTTCGGCATGCTCGATGGTGTGGACGCCGTGCTGCTTGTCGATGCGGTTGAGCAGGTCGGTGGGGTCGTTGGTGGCGGTCACCTGCTGGTTGTTGATGATGTCGACGCAGGCTTGGTCGAGAGCCACAGGGTCGGTGGAGGCG
>DAIOUZ010000171.1:0-1147 GCA_036759285.1 Candidatus Limiplasma sp.
AGGGTGTTGTATTCCTGTTCCACGATGCGGAAAGCCTCAATGGCGACTTCCTTTTGCATTTGGTTCATCGTGCTGTCAAAAATCTCGGCGATTTCGTTGGCGATACGGGCTGACAGAGCGGCATCAGAATCCAAAACGGTGATTTTCACGGCATTGTATTCTGTCCTGCGGAACTTGATGCGGGCATCGTAGAGTTTGTTCAACTTAGTGATAGGGTATTTGCTGTTTCCCTTGATGTTGTAATGTTCCATCAGGTTGAAGCGGCTGATGACCTTGTCACGCACGCGGTTCGAGTTCAATACCTGCAACATCTGTTCGGTCTGTTCGTCCTCACCAATGTTCATGATGTCTTTCTCCGACTGGTAGGTTGTGCTGATAAGGACTTTGGAAATAGAATTGCTGGAAGTGGGGTAGATGACCGTCGTGGACTTATAGAGCGGCGTAATAAAATAAGGTGCGCTGAATATAACTGCACAAAGGGCAGCCACCGCCAAAATGATGAGAATGGGCTTCCTGTATTCCACCAACAGCTTGCATAAGTATTTGGAACTGTATGTGTTACTTTGTTGCTCTTCCATATTTAAGTGTGAAATAAGTCGTCAAAAATAGGGAAAATTCCCGAACTGGCAATGAAAAAAGCGAATTATGCCTTTTTTTCCTTGGGAAGAACGAGGCTGACGATTTCCTTCAAGCTGAGCAAACGGGTGAAGAAGATGGCGCCGCAGTTGATGGCAAATGCAATAACAAAGCCAAACATCCAATTGATATTCAATTGCTTGATTAGGAAGGTAGCCAAGGTGATAGTGGCAGCGAACAAGAGCAAGTGGAACCAATAGGAACCGCTTATTTCCAATTTCAGGATGCGCTTGGCGAGCAGATATTGCAGGAAAGCCGTAATGGTTTGGACGCAAAGGCTGGTGCAGGCGGCGCCCACGGCATAGAAGCGCGGGATGACGATGAGGTTGAGCAGGATGTTGATGATTACACCTGCGGCTGCCACGAGGTTGAGTTGCTTCAGGCTGCCATTGGCCGTGAGCAGGGTGCCGAAAACATAAGTCGTTGAAAGGCAGAAGAAACTACCCATCAATAATGGAAACACCTTGGCATATTGCCCGATGCGCTCCACGTCGGCGGCGGTGGCGTCGGC
>DAIOUZ010000171.1:1157-6511 GCA_036759285.1 Candidatus Limiplasma sp.
ATCGACCTCAGAAAGTTCGGCTCGGTTCCTCACGGCGGCTTCGGTCTCGGCTTCTTCGGGGTTATACATCAACTGCATGATTTCTTGGCGGTAGAAAACGCACATAATCATGACGATGCCCGCCATGGCCACGATGACGTTGAACGAGGTCTTGACCAAATTGTTCAGTTCTAGTTTGTTCTTCAATGTGGCTGCAAACATGGGTAGCAGCATGATGGCGAAAAGGTTGGAAATGTTATTGCCCGCGTCGAAGAGGCGGTAGGCGCGGCTGTAGATGCCGGCTTGCACACCGTTGTCGTCCAAAAGACGTTCCAACAACACAGGCTCGATGCGGCTGTAGACGCTCATCAGCAAGACAAGAACGGCAAAAGGCAAGCTCTGACGTAGGATTTCCTTGAAGAACTTGAAGTTGATTTTGAAACTGATCTGTTCAACATGCCGCAACACGATAGTGAGGGCAAAGATGAGGGTGACGATGTAAGCCACGGTTTGGGCTTGCAGGTACCAAATGACGTTGAACTTCTCCCTGGGGAACCAGCCGCTCCACAGCACAAGGCTCATGATGACAATGGCCAGCACGCGGTCAAAGACGGAAAGGATGCTATCGTGTTTGAATAGCAAGAGACCTTGTATGTTCGACCGTAGGTAGAGGATGAAGGAGAGTAGGATTTGGTTGAGACCGCACCAGAACAACAGCTTGAGTTTCAGGCCTTCGTTATAGCCGCAGAAGTAGCCGACAATGAAGATGACGACGGCATAGAGTAAGCCAAGTAGGAGCTTGATTTCGGTGAGGCCGCCGAAATGTTTCGAGAGATTTTTCGGGTCCTGGGCAATGTTGCGGCTGTTGAAGTTGGTGATGCCGAGGTCGAGCAGGATGTAAAAAAGGTAAGAGAAGTTGAAGAGCGCCTGATAGGTGCCGTAGGAGGCATCGCCGAGGAGATTTTGCACCTCACGGTCGATGCCGAGAATCCAGAACGGCTTCACCAGCAGATTGAGAAACAGTAGGAAGATGATATTCTTGATGAAGCGGTTCTGCATTTGCAAAATGATACGGTTTGCGTGGCAAAAGTAGGAAAAAATCTTTTTATGGCGATTTTCCGCTCCCAATTTGGAAAATATGTGTATTTTTACCACCGAAATTACGACTTCGTGAAATGAACAAGGAACAGGAAAACGTTGATGTGCTGGAAGAGGAACTTGTTGAGAATGAAAAGTGTCTGCTGCTCATCAACGATGATGTCAACACGTTTGAATATGTCATCGACACCTTGATGAAGGTGTGCCATCATACACGCGAACAGGCCGAGACTTGTGCTTGGATTACCCACTACAAGGGCAAATGCGCCATCATGCATGGCAGTTTTGAGGAGCTCAAACCTTACTACGACATCCTGCTTGCCTACCATCTCACCGTCAAGATTGAATCATAGACGATTATCAATGGCAGGATATACTTCATTGGAACTATTGGCTATTCAGCAGGCCTACGAATCGATGCTGAAAGACATTCAGCCTTTCATCAATGCCCCTAATCAGTTGGAATTGATCGACAAGGCATACCGTTATTGTTTGGATGAATATGACGGCCGATACCTCTTGTCGGGCAAACCTTATATGATACACTTGATTGAGATGGGACGTATCGCCGTGCTTGAGGTGGGCCTCGGCTATATCTCTGTGGTTGCCGCTTTTCTCCATGGCATTGACTACAAAAAGAATGTGAGTGGCAAAGAACTGAAAGAACAGTTTGGCAAGACGGTGGCAATTATTCTTGAAGACTTCAGCCAGATAACACAGTTGGACACCGAAAAGGTAGCCTATAATTCGGATAACTTTCAGGTGTTGTTCCTCTCCTTGATTGACGACATGCGCTCGGTGTTGCTGAAAGTGGTGCATCGAGTGTATGATGTTCGTAATCAGAAGGATGTAGACCCCGACCGCTTGTCGAAGTATTTCCACGAAATCAAATACATCTATATTCCTATCGTTCACCGGCTGGGCCTTTATAAATTGAAAGCTGAGTTGGAAGAGAAGTTAATGCTGTTTGAAAATCCAGTGCTGTTCCATGAGATTGAGGCCAAGATTGAGGCCAGCCATGAGGCGCGCAGAAAGACGGCAGAAGATTTCATTTCTCATATTTCGGAAGGCATCGATGCTGAGTTGGAGCGCACCAAAAAGAACGGCAAGCACAAATTTGCCTACACCATTAAATGGAGGCTAAAGTCCATCCCTTCGATTTATGCCAAGATGAAGGCGCAGAATGTGCCTTTTGAGGAGGTTTACGACCTGATGGCGGCGCGAGTGATCATCCGTTGCGCCTTGAAGGACGAACAGGAATGCTGTTGGAGTGTGTATTCGGCCATCACCAATATCTATGACCCCATGCCCGAACGTCTCCGCGACTGGATTACGAAGCCGAAAGCCTCGGGTTACGAGTCGTTGCATACCACGGTGAAATATGACGACAAGTTATGGTTTGAGGTGCAAATCCGTACCACCCGCATGGACGAGATTGCCGAAACGGGTCAAGCGGCGCATTATTTATATAAAGGTGAGCGGGAGACTTCCGAAGAATGGCTGCTCAATGTGCGACAGGTCCTGGAAAACCCCAGTATGGTGTCGTTTGAGAATTCGTACAAGAAGATATACAAATCCGATAAGATCTTCATTTTCACACCCGAAGGTGATTTGAAACAACTGCCTATCGGTTCCACAGTGCTCGACTTTGCCTACGAGGTACATACCCGTGTGGGCGAGACCTGCAACGGTGCAAGAGTGAATGGACGCATGGTGCCAATCCGTCATGAATTGACCAATGGTGACAAGGTGGAAATCATCACGAGCAAGAAGCAGTCGCCGCGTTCCGATTGGCTCAATGTGGTGGTTACGGAGAAGGCCAAAAACAAGATTCGCCGTTACCTGAAGGAGGAGGAGCTGAAGGAATCGGAGTTGGGCAAGGGCATGTTACAGCGCAGGCTGAAAAACTGGAAGTTGCCGTTTTCAGAGATGGTGGTGGATATGCTCGTGAAAGAGTTCAAATTGGAGAACTCCTTGCAGCTGTACCATCAGATTTCCACGGAGAAAATCGACATTGCCGAGGTGAAGCGTTTCCTGCTTTCCAAATTCGGGGAGAATGCGGAGAAAACGGAAAGAGTTGTTCCTGAGCAGATTGAATCTTCAAAGAAAGATCAACAGACTGAGGCTGAGGAATCGCTTTGCATCGGTGAGGATATCGACAATGTGACCTACAAATTGGCCAAATGTTGCAATCCTATTCCAGGCGATCATGTGTTTGGCTTCGTCACTAGCGACGGCACCATCAGCATTCATCGTGTCAACTGCCCGAATGCCAAGAGTTTGCAACAACGTTACGGCTACCGCATCATCAACGTGAAGTGGAACGGTATCGAGACGGGGTCGCAAGCCACTATCCGCATCTATGGCCGCGATGTGATTGGACTGTTGGGAAAGATTACCAAAGTTATTTCCGAGGATTTGGAGGTGAATATGAAAAACATCGTGTTCAACTCCGATAAGGAAGGCTACTTTGAAGGCAAGATTGTCCTGCAAATCTCCGATGTGGAGGCTTTGGAGCAACTGATTGTCAAGATCAAATCCATTGATGGTATTATGGAAGTGGTTAGAATTGATTGATATACAGAAAACTAGAATAGATGAAAAAGATAGCGTTATTAGTATTGTTGGCTCTTGCGTCAGTCATGACGAGTGCGCAGGATTTAACGAAGATGTATGGCGTCGACCATGAGAAGAAGATTGTCGTTGTCACGGGACGGTTTTTGGAGGATATGAAGCCATACAAGGAGTCAATGACTGTTTTGGGTGAGACTTATACTTATTATCGCAGTGAGATGCCGTTGATTACCATTACCACCGATGGTCCGATTGTCAATTCGCCAGCCGTGCATGGCATTATCAATGTGGCGGATGCCGATGGCAATGTCATCACGATGCATGCGGGATTTAAGATTCGTGGCACGTCTTCACAGCAATACGACAAGAAATCCTATCGTGTTGAGCTTTGGGCAGATGAGACGGGCACCTTGATGGCTGACACGACTTTCTTGGGGTTGCGCAGCGACGACGACTGGAATCTGGAAGCCATGTGGGCGCAGCCGCTCCGTCTTCGCGACAAGGTGGCCAACGAGCTTTGGATGGAGATGTATCAATTGCCTTATGCCGAGAGTGAGCCAGACGCCTTACCTGGCATTCGAATGGTGTATGCTGACGTGTTTATCAACGACGAGTATATGGGTGTTTACGCCTTGACGGAGCGTATGGATCGCAAGCAGCTTGGTCTGCGCAAATACAACGGTGACATTCGCGGTGTGCTATACAAAGGCAACGGACCTGGTGCACCTACCTTCGATACCTTGCCCAACTACGACAACACACTTGACATTTGGGACAACTACGAATGGGTCTATCCCAACGAGAGCGATACGGCCATCAACTGGAATCATCTCTACAGCTTTACCAACTTCGTAATGAACGCCTCCGACAATGTGTTTTATTCCCAATATTCCGCACAGTTCGACAAGGAAAATGCCATTGATTATTATCTGTTTATCAATAGCGTGATGGCCATGGACAATATGGGTCGCAACCTGTTTTTGGCCCGTTACAAGAAATCGAGCACCTATATGTATCTGCCTTGGGACTTGGATGCCATTTGGGGTTTGGATACTGACGGCAACAAGACCTACAACACAGCTGGTTTGAAGAGTAATGGCTTCTTTGATCGCCTGATGCAAGACTGTAACGATAACGGTTTTGTGGCCTTGGCCCAAGTCCGTTACAATGCGTTGCGCAGTACCGTTTTGAACCGTGAACACATTATGGAACTAGTCCAAAAACAATACGATGAATTGATGGAAGGTGGCGCATACGAGCGTGAACACGAGGCATGGCCCGACTTCGTTGTTGATGAAAGCCAGCTGACCTATATGAGTGATTGGTTAGTCGACCGTTTCAACTATTTGGACGGTGAAATCAACGCGGGCTTGGGGTATCGAGGTCCCTGAGCTTGTCGAAGGGCCGACTCAATTTGTTGAAGTCTTTCCCAATCCGACCAAGGACAGAATCAATGTCCGCTTTGCGGAGGTTTGTGAGGTTTCCATCAAGCTGTACGACATGACGGGACGCTTGGTTTATTCCAATGCTTCCCATACGCAAGCCTTCGTCATTTCCACACAAGGATTGAGTCAAGGAGTGTATACCTTGGTTACCATTTCTGGTGGAAAACAGCAGGTGGATAGGGTGGTGGTGGAGTAATATCTCATCACGCCTGCAGCCACTTGTATTTTGCCAAGGAATAAATCGGCAAGAAGGGAATC
>DAIOUZ010000171.1:6521-7137 GCA_036759285.1 Candidatus Limiplasma sp.
TTTCCAAATCGCCTCCACTTTCAAATCCGTCTTGTGATTTCCTTCAATCAACGTCAATCCACTGCCGATTTCATCGCGGTCGCTGTAGATAGTGCGCCCGATACGGGCGTAAAGTGTCAAGGTGTTGAACAATTTAAGCTTTCCTAAGAGATATACCCTCATGCCTTTGCCGTAAAGGGCGGGAACGCTGAAGGAATAGAGTACATCGCTTTCGTAGGCGTAGATGCGGGCATTGTAGTCCTTGGCATCGAAGAGGGCATAACGGAAACTGAGACTATAAGGTTTGTTTTCAGGCTTATAGGCGATGTCTTGGCAGAGGAAATAGCCGTGTTCATTACTACCGTCCTCATTGCTATAGTGGGCATATTCGGCCTTGTTGCTGCATGCGAAATTCCGACCGATTTTATAGTTGATGTTGAAACGAACGGCGTTCTTGGTGTACAGGATGGGGTAGTGGCTGAAGACGAAAGCATCGGTGGAGTTTTTCATCTTGGTCTTGGAGCGGAATTGTAGGTAGGCGTTCGTGTTGCGGTTAAAGCTGTGGCTGATACGCAGGTAGTAGTCGTGGCCGCGACTGGGTGCGTTGACTTGTGAGGTCAGCCAAGTGAACTGGAAC
>DAIOUZ010000172.1:0-6283 GCA_036759285.1 Candidatus Limiplasma sp.
CCAACTGCCGCATCAGCAACAACACGGCCTCAACCAAAGGCGGAGGCATATACCTTTATAATAATACCTAGCCGACCTTCAAGAACTGCATCATCAGCAACAACACCGCCAACAACGCTGGCGGTATGTACGCCCGCGGCCAGTTCACCGCCTACAACTGCGACTTCGTGATGAACCTCGCCACGGAGAGCGTCGGCGGCATTTACCACGAAAACAGCCACAACAAATATTACAACTGTATCGTCTGGGGCAATGTGGCCAACGGTCTGCCTAACCAGTTCGCCGGACTGAGTGACTTTGAATATTGTGCCGTCAACGGTATCGTCAACGGCACAGAGAATTACGATGTCCCAATGGAGAACAACGGTAGCGAGCCAGGTGTTTTTGTCCGTTTCAACCATCCTGCCCAAGGCGCTGGAGCCGAGTATCACAACAGCAATTGGAGCATCCACCCGCGTAGCATCTGCCTTAATGCGGGCAAACCCAACACCACAGGACTAGGTAACATCGACATTGCTGGCAATCCGCGCATTCAGAAAGGCCGCGTGGAGATTGGCGCTTACGAAAGCTGCTCCTCGCTCACTTTGATTGAAGATGAACTCTTCGAAAGCGACTTCCCCTATTGGTTCTTTAGCAGTCCTTTGACCGAGCCTGGCTATTATACCCATGTCCTTGAAGGCCAAGACTGCGACAGCGTCATCGGCCTCACTTTGAACGTTTTGGAAGGCTTTACAGAGAACGACAATACCTCCATTCAAGTCTGGCCCAATCCCACGAATGACATTGTGCACATTGATGCAGACCTTATTAATAAGGTAACGCTATACAACCTTTTGGGGCAAATCGTACTTCAAGCCGAAAAGGTCGAAACCATCGACTTGAGCAAGCTCGAAAAAGGTGTTTATTTTTTGATTGCCAGCAATAAAAACGGGACAAAGGTCGTTACCAAGGTAATTAAGGAATAAAACCATGAAAAGACTTGCTTTCGTTATTGTCCTTGTACTTATTGCCTTCGCATCGTGCAACAGGACACACAATTACATCATCCCTGTTGATTACGAAAAGTATTACGAGGGTGTTACCAGTCTGACCGAAAAAGAAGACCAAGAACTCAGCCAAAGAATTTATATGGACTGGTATCACAATACCGTAGGCAAAGAAATTCCCGACATTCAAGTGAAAGACCTTGACGGGAACACCATAAAACTCAAGAAATGGTTCAAAAGGGAGACCATACTTATTTTCGCCGACCCCCACTGCGGATTTGGTGAGGAAGAGGTTGAAAAAGAGTTTCCCATCGCTCTGCGCAACATGAAAGATGAGTTGAAGGATATTGACATTCTTTGCCTTGTCGAAGTGGCAGAAGATTCTAACGAACAAGAAACGATGAATTATGCCAAGAGTCTTCAAGGCGAATACAACAATCTTTTCATCATTGACCAAACGGATGCTTTGAGGACGAATCTCACGGGAAGTCCGACCAAGTTTTTCATCGACAAAGACCAGGTTGTCAGGCATGTCCACATAGGCTTCGCCCTTAATCAAGAAGGACGTGAAGAAGAAATTCGTCAAGGGATTTCAACATTAAGGAATAAAGAGCAGCAATGAAAACAGTTTATTTTTCAGCCGGTTGCTTTTGGGGCGTGGAGTATTACTTCAAGCGGCTCAAAGGCGTGACAAAGACGGTTGTCGGCTTTATGGGCGGCGACCTTGAAGACCCGAGCTACAAGCAAGTAAAAACCGGCCTCACTGGGCATTTGGAAACCATCGAAGTGGAATACGACCCCGAACAGGTTCCTTACGAAACCCTAGTGCGTTATTTCTTTGAAATCCACGACTTTGAGCAAGCCGACGGGCAAGGCATCGACATTGGAACGCAGTACCTTTCTGCCATTTGGTTCAACGACACGGAAGAACGCGACATCGCCATCAAAGTTTTCGGGGAACTGATGCAGATGGGCTATCATCCTGTCACGCAAATCCGACAGGTCATGCCCTTCTACCCTGCCGAGGATTACCATCAAGACTATCTGGACGAGCGTGGAGAGACACCAGAATGCCACGTTTGGAGGAAGATATTCTGACGGTAAACCGAATTAGCCCTTGTTTCCTTCAAGTTCACGATAGAAAAGAAAGGCCTCATTCTTGACATAGTCGCGCAATACCCTATAGTCCTCCACAGTATCAGGGCAAATCATGTCGGGGCATTGAAAAACTGCATCAAAGTCTGATTCAATCATTTCGTTTACGTCGCGAGGGATATATGCTTCAAGGTCAATCATACTCTCTCGCATCACAGTAACGACCAATGGATCAATAGTTTGAAATGGATTCAAACCAGCTGAGAACACTTCTAATGAAGGGGAAAAATCCCTTAAAAACGCCGCCGCCATCGGGCCACACGAAGCATCCGACTCAGAAAGCACCAAAACCTTCATACCTATATAAATTTGGGCTGCAAAAATAGTCGAAAATGGCAAAAGAAAAGTTTTTTATACAGAAAAGCCGTCAATTTCTGACGATTTACTATCTTTGCGCCCTAAAAATAAAAATCTAAAAATCTACATAATGGGAAGAGCATTTGAATACCGCAAAGCGGCCAAGATGAAAAGATGGGGACACATGTCAAGAGTGTTTCCCAAACTCGGAAAACTGATTACCATAGCTGCCAAGGAAGGCGGTCCTGACCCTGACATGAACCCCAAACTGCGCCAGGCCATCCAAAACGCCAAGGCCGAAAACATGCCTAAGGACAACATCGATGCCGCCATCAAGCGCGCCACCGATAAGGACGCTGCCAACCTCGTTGAAATCTGCTACGAGGGCAAAGGCCCCTACGGCATCCAATGCATGGTGGAATGCGCCACTGACAACACCACACGTACCGTGGCCAACGTGAAGTCGTACTTCAACAAGTGCGGCGGATCGTTCCTGCCCATCGGCTCGTTGGAGTTCATGTTCACCCGCAAGGCTGTCTTCGAAATCGAGATGCCCGCCGGCATGGACAAGGACGAACTGGAGCTTGAGCTCATCGACTACGGCTTGGACGAAATCGTCAGCGAGACCGACGAGGAAGAAGATACCACCACTACGACGGTCTACACCGCTTGGACCGACTACGGCACCATGCACGATGCCCTCGAAGAGCGCAAAATCAACATCGTGAAAGCCAACCTGCAACGTTTCCCCAACCAAACCGTCAACTTCACCGATGAACAAATGGTCGAAATCGAGAAGTTCCTGGACAAACTTGACGAGGACGAAGACATCCAGGCGGTATACACGAACATGGAATAACGCCTTAATTCAAACCATTGAAACAGCACCTGATAGGTGCTGTTTCTTTTTTTTTGCAAAATCTTTTCTTTCTTTTTCTCCCGTAAAAAGAAAAACCTTATTTTTGCAAGCATATTGAATCTTACTATTATGAGTTGGATAGAATCATTAGACGAAAAACTGACCTCATTGGCGAATGCCGAATTTGATTATATCGAAACCAACGACATCCAACAAGCTGCCAACATCGGTACTGACAATTCAGGTATCTACATGGAAGCAACGGTCATCTACTTTGAAATCAAAAATATCGTTTACATCTTAAAGGAAAACGGAAGACGCAAGGCCGCACAAGCCTATACGATGTACAGCGAAGTGCTTTCGGCCGTTGCCCAACAGACTGGAGGCTTCATCAACAGCTTCTCGCCCAACGCGTTCCTCATCGTTTACCCAGGAAAAGACAATTCTATTAAGGACGCAGTTACGGGCGCGCTGAAAGTGGTGTATGCCTTAACTGAGAAGTACAAGCACCAGTTTGCCAAAATCAACGGTTTGGAATTCGCCATGGGTCTCGACCACGGCCACATCATGGGCACGAAGACCCTTTCCGATCACGGCATCGAGACCATGTCATGGTTCGGAACCTCGATTTACAAGGCTGTGCGCATCTGCAAAGAGTGTGCTCGTCCATTCTACATCGGAACGTCGGGAGTCGTCTATCACAACCTCGGTGAAGGCCTCAAAACCACAACACGCCGTATCTTGGGCATCAAGAAGAGCGTTGACATGTGGACCAAGGTCACTTACCAGTACGAGAATGTGAAGAAGCACCTCTATCAGACCAACCACAAAATATCCTTTGACGAAGAGTAATATTTGTGCCTAAATTTGCGTTTGTTTCCAAAAATCGCATAACTTTGCGATTGGATTCAACGAGTGGTGTCTATATGAGATTACAGTTTAGGCAAATAATCCGTATTCTATTGATTTTCATATCAACATCCGCCTCTTTTCAACTCCTTGGACAAGAGCGGTATGTTTTTTTCACCCCTTCCATCGACTCCATTTGCCAAAACACACTAGAATATATCCGCATCAAGCAATCACTTATCCGTCAACAATATGCAATCAACCAAGACGAGCAAGAGTTGCGAAAAACCATCGAGATACTTAACCAACATCTTGAGGATGTCATCTATGAAAGCCAAATCATCGATGCCGAACTGGCCACCGTCAATCGGTATATCGATTCTATCACTCCCAAACGTCCCGATGGGCCCCGCCCCAAGGAAAACATCATCGATATCCTTAATGAAAGGTTCTCGTTTCATGGCAATTACGGATTGAACATTAACCAGTTGGCACTTTCCAACTGGGCTGCGGGAGGCGAAAACACATGGACCGGTAAGGCTTTCGCTAATTTCTCCCTTGTCTACCACAAAAAGAGATTTGAGCAAAAACTCGTAGGTGCCCTCGCTTTTGGCATCTCACGCTTCGGCGACAAACGAATCGAGAAGCAGGACGACAAAATCGACCTTACCTATTCGCTAATGCTCGACAGCAAGACCCAATGGAACATTACGACCGTGGCCACTTTCAACACACAATTTGCCAATGGCTACAAATATCCCAATGACTCTACGGTAATTTCCAGTTTCTTCGCTCCCGCCTATCTGACACTTTCGGCCGGTTATTCCTACAAGACCAAAAACGAACGTTTTCAGATTCACTTAAGTCCCGTAGCAGGAAAAGTCACCTTTGTGATGAACCAGGAACTAGCAGACAAGGGCAACTTCGGCGTCAAGAAAGGCTATTACGATGAGGATGGGACCTGGGTGCCCGGCGAGAATATCGCTGCCTCCATCGGTGTCAATGTCATCATCAACTACAAGCAGCCCATCGGCAAGAACATCCATTACACCACGATGCTCAACACTTTCTACAATTACATCGAACGCCGCGATGACGACCGACTCCGCCTCGACGTGAACTGGGAAAACACCGTCAACTTCGTCATTACCAAATATATCACGACCATACTCTTTGTCCACCTAAAATACGACCACAACACCACCTTCCCCGTGTACGAGGAAATCGAAGGTGTACAGACCGTGGTGGACAATGTACCCAAACTCCAATTAAAGGAGTCGATAGGCATCGCGTTTTTACATAAGTTTTAAAACAATTAAAAATGAATATATTAGTTACAGGCTGTAAAGGCCAGTTGGGAACAGAACTTCAGAAAATAGCCAGTGTTGAGCACCAGTGGCTCTTCACTGATGTCGATACCTTGGATATCTGCGACAAAGCAGCAGTGGAAGCATGCTTTGCCACCAACAAAATTGACGCATGCATCAACTGCGCTGCTTACACTGCTGTGGACAAGGCCGAAGACGAGCCTGAACTGGCCACACTCATCAACAGCTTTGCACCTAAAGTGCTTGCTGATGCATGCTTAAAACATAATGCCTTGCTCATCCACATCTCCACCGACTACGTCTTTGGCGGCGATGCCAACGAACCATATAAGGTTGACGACCCTATCAACCCGCAATCGGTATACGGTAGCACTAAAGCCGAAGGCGAGCGCTTCATCCGTGAGAGTGGCTGCAACCACATGATTGTGCGCACGGCATGGCTCTATTCCTCTGTTGGAAAGAACTTCGTGAAGACCATGCTCATGCTGGGCGACACGAAAGACGAAATCAACGTGGTGGCCGACCAAAGAGGCTGTCCCACCTGGGCGCACGACCTTGCCGTGGCACTTATGGCATTGCTCAACAAAAACGGCAAAAAGCCCGTACACGAGACCTTCCACTTCACCAACGAAGGACAAATCACCTGGCACGACTTCGCCACCGCCATCATGGAAATCGGCGGGAAGCAGTGCAAAGTAAATCCTATAACGACCGACCAATATCCCACCAAAGCGAAACGACCGGCATATAGTGTGTTGGATTTAAGCAAGATAAAGGAGTATGCTGGGATTGAGATTCCGGATTGGCGG
>DAIOUZ010000172.1:6357-7120 GCA_036759285.1 Candidatus Limiplasma sp.
CGCGAAGCGGCGCAAGAGCAAAGCCCCGTAGGGGCGACAGGACATTAAGCAGGTGACGTGAGTCCCTGCCAGGCGGTGTAAGCCGCTGCACAAAGAACACAACAAACAACATAATATCAACAATATGGACCCTCAAATCATCGAAAGAGCAAAATCGTGGCTCACAGAGCAATACGATGAAGAAACGAGAAAGAGCGTGCAAAACATGCTCGACAATGACCCTAACGAACTCACCGAAAGCTTCTACCGCAACCTCGAGTTCGGCACCGGCGGACTGCGCGGCATCATGGGTGCCGGTACCAACCGCATGAACATCTACACCGTGGCTATGGCCACCCAAGGCTTCGCCAACTACATCAAGAAGATGCACCCTGGCAAGAAAGACCTCAGCATCGCCATCTCCTACGACGGCCGCAACAACAGTCCCGCCTTCGCCAACGTCACCGCTGACGTGATGTCGGCCAACGGCATCAAGGTCTACATCTTCGACTGCCTCCGCCCCACCCCCGAGCTTTCGTTCGCCGTGCGTGAGCTGCACTGCCACGCCGGCGTCATGGTGACCGCCTCCCACAACCCCAAGGAATACAACGGCTACAAGGCCTACTGGAACGACGGCGGTCAGCTCGTCAGCCCACACGACAAAAACGTCATCGCCGAGGTGGAAAAAATCACCGACCCGTCGATGGTGAACTTCAAGCGCAACCCTGACCTCATCACCGTGCTTGACGAGAAGTTCGACGACATCTATTTAAATAAGGTGTAC
>DAIOUZ010000173.1:0-1670 GCA_036759285.1 Candidatus Limiplasma sp.
CCTCAGTCAGAAGACCTGCCTCAAGTCGCGAAACAAGGCTTCCGGGAATTGGAGCTGGGATTCTATATTTATAAGGTATGCCCTCAATTTGGGTACTATCTTCATTTTAGCTATTCCAACAGTTTTCCAGAAGTTTTGAGGTAATGAACTTAATGTCAAACCTTTAGGATAATTTTATGCATTTCTAATGCTTTATGAATAACTAAAATCACTTTTTATTTCCATGTTGTTGCTGGCGGCAGTCATGGCTGCCGCCGGCTTTTAAAAACTCGAGAAAACCGTTGTAAAATCATGAAGAAACAATATCAAGCAGTTACGGCCGAAGAAGCCGTCAAAGTCATCAAGTCGGGCGACCATGTCCACATCAGCTCAGTGTCGAATGTGCCGCAATGCCTAGTCAAAGCCTTGTGCGACAGAGGCCGTGCAGGCGAGTTGAAGAACGTCTACATCCACCACCTGCACACCGAAGGTGCCGCGCCCTACGTCAATTCGGAGTTTGAGGGTATCTTCCAGCACAATGCCTTCTTCGTCGGTGCCAATGTGCGTGAAAGCGTGCAGAAAGGCCTGGCCGACTATATCCCCGTTTTCCTTGGCGAGACCTCGAAACTCTATCGTGAGCGTTACATCAAGTGCAACGTGGCCATGATCCAGGTGTGTCCGCCCGACAAATTCGGTTACGTGTCGTTAGGCTCTTCCGTCGATGCCACCTTGGCCGCCATGGAGAGTGCCGAGTTCGTCATCGCCGTGGTCAACAAGCACGTGCCACGCACCTTCGGTGACGCGCTGGTTCACATCAGCCGAATCAACATTTTTGTTGAAGACGATGCCCCATTGCTTACCGTCGACATGCCCGAACCTAACGAGGTGGAGAAGACCATTGGACGCTATTGCGCCGAGCTCATCGAAGACGGTGCCTGCCTCCAGATGGGTATCGGTTCCATACCGAACGCCATCCTATCGTGCCTCCACAATCACAAGGACATCGGCATCCACACTGAGATGTTCTCTGATGGCATCTTGCCTTTGATTAAAAAAGGTGTCATCACGGGCAACAACAAGAAACTCAACAAGGGCAAGATTGTCTCCACCTTTGTAATGGGCTCAAAGAAAATCTACGACTTCATCGACGGCAACCACGAGGTACTGCTGATGGACGTGGAATACACCAACGACCCAATGATTATCGCGCAACAACCAAAGATGACCTCCATCAATTCAGGTATACAGATCGACCTGTCGGGACAGGTATGCGCTGACTCGTTGGGCGAACGCATCTATTCCGGTGTGGGCGGACAAATTGACTTCGTCTATGGCTCGTCTCGTTCCAAGGGTGGCAAGGCCATCATCGCCATGCCTTCCACCACGCGTAAGGGCATCAACAAGATTGTGCCCACCTTGGACCTCGGCTCAGGTGCCGTCACCACGCGCAACCACATCCACTGGTTCATCACGGAATACGGTGCGGTCAACCTTTACGGACGCTCGTTGCAGGAAAGAGCCAAACTCATCATCTCGGTGGCGCATCCGCAGTTCCAAGAAATGCTTGACGAGGCTGCCTTCAAGCGCTTCGGGCCACATTTCCATTATTTGTGGAATAATATCGTATAAACGCTTGACGTCATTGCGAGGAAGCACGAGGAAGCAATCCAGGAGTATCGCTTTTTCTGGAT
>DAIOUZ010000173.1:1680-6959 GCA_036759285.1 Candidatus Limiplasma sp.
CAGTCTAGACAATAAGCTTTCTTCCCTGGATTGCTTCGTGCCTCGCAATGACGCAAAGCGACAAAAGAAATCAACCATGTTCAGTCAGATCAACTTCGTAGAAATCTTCGGTGCTTTCATCGTGATGGCGGCCATTATCGACATTTTCGGCTCCATTCCCATCTTCGTGAGCATGAAGGAGCAGCATAAGACCATCAAGGCGGGACAAGCCTGCCTGACGGCCTTAGGCTTGTTTCTGGCCTTCTTCTTCGCTGGCGACGCCCTGTTGAAACTGTTCGGCATCGATGCAGCCTCGTTTGCCGTGGCCGGCTCGTTCGTGCTGTTTATCTTGGCCGTAGAGATGATTCTCGGTCGCGAAATCATCAAAAACGAAGGCGGCACCAGTGGAGCCAGTATTGTTCCCATTGCTTTCCCACTGATTGCAGGTCCAGGTGCGCTGACAGCCTTGCTCTCGCTGCGTGCCGACTATGCCGTCATCAACATCATGATTGCCCTGCTACTCAATATCCTACTAGACTACATTGTCATCCGTTCGTTGGACAAAGTGCAACGATGGTTAGGCCCGAATCTAATCTTCATCCTCCGTAAGTTCTTTGGTGTCATCCTATTAGCTATCGCAGTTAACATGTTCGTGAACAATATTTCTGTGATTATCGCGTCCGTTCAGAAATAAACCCTATTTTTGTGTTTTCATTACAAAACAAATAGAAATCCATGTTGAATCTCTTCACTGGTTCGGGCGTCGGGCCCACCATTTTATATCTTGCCCTGTCCATTTTCATCGGACTGCTTTTGGGCAAAATCAAAATCGCCAAAATCTCGTTGGGCATCACTTGGGTGCTCTTTGTGGGCATTGCATTCAGTGCTTTTGGGGTCTGCCTAAATGCAGAAATGTTGCACGTTATCAAGGAGTTCGGTCTGATTCTTTTTGTAGTGGCCGTTGGTTTGCAAGTGGGTCCAGGCTTTTTCCGTTCGTTCAAGAAAGGCGGCTTGGCCATGAACCTGATGGCCTTGGTCAATGTGGCACTGGGTGTGTTGATTACCGTCATCATCTCGAAAGTCGCCAACCAAAGTTTAGCTGATATGGCAGGGGTCTATACAGGTGCCATCACCAATACACCTGGACTCTCCGCTGCACAACAAGCCGTCACCGACATAGGCATCGAAGGCGCTGCCGACCGTTTGGCCGCAGGCTATGCCGTGGCCTATCCCCTCGCCGTGGTGGGCATGATTGTGACCTGCATCCTGTTGCGTCCGCTCTGCCGCATCGACTTGGCGAAAGAACCCACCATCCTTGAGATAACTTCCGTAGCGCCAACGACGAGCAAGAAAGGCAAAGGCGGTTTCCTGTTGATTCCTGTTTTCATCATTATCGCCCTAGGCATCATCGTGGGTTCCATCCCGATTCCTGTGGGCATGAAAGCACCCATCAAGTTGGGCTTGGCTGGCGGACCTTTGGTGGTGGCTATCATCGGTGGTTGGTTGGGTGTAAAGAAAGGTTGGTTCAGTACTGAGTTTACTGAAGGACAAGGTGTCCATGCCCTGCGCGAAGTGGGCATTGCGCTCTTCCTCGCCGGCGTGGGACTGGGCGCTGGTGGACAGTTTGTCGCCACGGTACAAGAACACTACATGTGGGTCGTCTATGGTGTCATCATCACCATGGTGCCTCCTATCTTGGTTGGGTTGTTTGGGCGTTTGGTACTGAAAATGAACTATTACACGCTGATGGGCTTCATCGGCGGTTCGCACACCGACCCTCCTACCCTCGCCTTTGCCAACACCGTAGCCCCCGAGGGTTGCAAATTACCCAACATGGGCTATGCCACCGTGTATCCGCTGACCATGTTTTTGCGTATCTTCACGGCGCAACTGTTGGTGCTGCTGGCTGTGTAAGAAAAAAGGTTGACAGGCCATCGCAAGGGTTTCACGCCTTTTCGTTGGTTGTTTTGTCACCTTTAATAATATAAACAGCTATCAGAAATCCCAACAATTAGGGATTGTCCATGTTGCAAAACAGCTGCATCTTTGCACTCAAAATAAATAGACACGTATGAGTCACGAACATCATCACCATCATCATGTGGCTACCGACAATGGGCAGATGCGCAAAATCTTATGGATAGCCATCATTCTGAATCTCCTTTTCGTTGGCGTAGAAGCCGGCGTAGGCCTTTGGCAAAACAGTCTCTCACTACTTAGCGATGCAGGGCACAACTTGAGTGATGTGTTTTCGCTGGTATTGGTCGTTGTCGGACTCCATCTGGTGAAAGTACACAGCAACGAGCGCTACACGTACGGCTATAAGAAAAGTACCATCCTGATCTCGTTGGCCAATGCCCTATTATTGCTGGTTGCGGTGGGCGTTATTGTGGCCGAGAGCGTTCACAAACTGCGCGAGCCTGCAGCCATCGACGGGGCTGTCATCTCATGGACAGCCGGTGTGGGTATCCTCATCAACGGTCTGACAACCCTACTGCTCATGCGCGGACAGAAGGGCGACCTCAACATCCGTGGCGCGTTCCTCCACATGGCTGCCGACACGCTTGTCAGCATCGGAGTGGTAATCAGCGGCATCGTCATCAAGCACACAGACTGGTTCATCATCGACCCCATCATCAGCATTATCATCGCCATAGTTATTCTCGTCAGCACCTGGGAACTGCTTCGCGACAGTATGCGGCTGGCATTGGACGGTGTACCTGAAGGAATCGAGATGGAAGAGGTCATGCAGGCTATGCAAGGCACCGCGCATGTCACCGATGTCCACCACCTGCACATTTGGGCGATGAGCACAACGGAAAATGCACTTACGGCACATGTGGTCATCGACGATGAGCACGAAGCCTCTGCCGTGCGAAAGACCTTGAAAGAAACCTTACGCGCACAAGGCATTAACCACGCCACAATAGAGATTGAAAGTGGCGGTGACTGCTGCGATAAGGAATGCTGATCGAAAGATAACGATAGCGTAACTGTTGCCGCCGCATGGGCTTTTGCCTTTGCGGCGGTTTTGTATTGCAAAACCATCACAATTGGGGATTAGCGTACCTAAAAATAACCAATTCTTGGGATTGGACTGCAAGGACAAAACCTGAATCTTTGCAATCGAATTTGAACTAATAGTATCCGATTATGAAACTGAAAACGATTGCAAAATGTGCAGTATTGGTTTTGGCGCTGAGTGTCAGCACCTTGCAAGCACAAGACTCTATCAAACCGTCACCTCGTCTCACCATCGGTGGCTACGGCGAGGCCGTTTATACCCGTAACTTCTACAGCGACAACATGTTCCGCTATTCCCATGCCGAGCGTTACAAAGATGCCAAAGGCCACGGCCGCGTCGCCTTGCCGCATGTCGTGGTCAACCTCGGCTACGATTTCGGCAAAGGCTGGAGCATGGGCACGGAAATCGAGTTTGAGCACGGCGGCAGCGAAGTGGCCGTAGAGATCGAGGCCGAAGAGACGGGCGAGTTCGAACACGAGATTGAGCGCGGCGGTGAGGTCGCGCTTGAGCAGTTCTGGCTCCAAAAGTCGTTCGGCAAGGGCTTCAACATCCGAATGGGCCACATTGTGGTGCCTGTTGGGCAGACTAACAATGCCCATCTACCCACGCAGTTCTTCACCTGCTATCGTCCCGAAGGCGAGTTCAACATCCTGCCCTGCACTTGGCATGAGACGGGCATCAGTCTATGGGGTAAGCTCGGTAACTGGCGCTATGAGGCCATCGTGGTACCTGCCTTGAACTCCAATATGTTCAATAATGCCAATTGGGTAAAGAACGGCTCTGCCTCAGGCTATGAGTTCCGTGTGGCCAACCACCTCGCAGGTGCCTTACGCATCGACAACTACAGCATCCCCAACTTCCATTGGGGCGTAAGTGGTTATGTCGGCAATACCTTTAACAACGACATCGTCACCAACGAGTTCTCTGAAACGAGCCAATACAAGGACGTGAAAGGCACCATCTTCATCTGCACGGCCGAGTTCGACTACAAAGCCCACGGCTTCGTGGTGCGCGGCAACTTCGACTACGGTCATCTCAGTGATGCCAACCTCATCTCGTCATGGAACAAAAACCAGAACCACCAGAGTTTCTCGCCCTATCCGCGCTCTTTGGTTGGTGAGGCTGCCATCGCTTATGGTGGCGAAGTCGCTTACGACATCATGCACCCAATGAAAAACACTGGCAACAAACAGCTTTACCTCTTTGGCCGCTACGACTACTACGACAGCTACATCCCCACCGCCAACGCTTTGACCGACTACCAATGGACTGACCGCCACGTGATGACCCTCGGCATGAATTATTATCCCATAAAACAAGTCGTCATCAAGGCGGAATATGCCAAACGATTCCTAAAGGAACAATACAACAATGAACCCATGTTCTCCTTGGGTGTGGCGTATAGTGGGTTTTTCACGAAATAGATTCCCCCGCGGGGAATGGAGGTAGAGTGTAGTTCTAATGCGGCGGCTGATGATGTTACTAATTAGCAACTTACTCTTGCCGCCGCCGTTTAACCCACAAACAGCACTCCATTCCCCGAAGGGGAAACTCAATAAAGGAACAACTTTTAAAAACATAACCAAATGAAGAAATTATTCAAATCCGCAGCCCTGATTGCTGCATCCCTTCTGTTGACAGTCAACCTCAGCTCCTGCAACAAAGTCCCTCAAGACAACACCGAAGAGGCCAACAAGGCCACCAAAGAGGCCATTGTGAAGCAGTACCTCAACCACACCGTGTATCCGACCTACACTAACCTGGCTAACGAGGCTGAAAATCTCGTTGAGAACCTTGAAACCCTGAAGGCCAACAAGACCCAAGCCAACGTCAACGTCGCCGCCGCCACCTTCCTTGAAGCCCGCCACTGGTGGGAGATGAGCGAAGCCTTCCTCTTTGGTGCCGCCTCCGACTTCGGTATCGACCCGCACATCGACTCATGGCCACTCGATGAGGACGCCTTCAATAATCTTATGGCCAGTCCCAATATGATTGCCGCCCTCGCCACCGATGAAGACGGCATGGTGGCCGGCGAGCAACTCGGCAATGCCCTGCTCGGCTTCCACGGCATCGAGTTCATCCTCTTCCGTGAAGGTCAACCCCGCAATGTGAACGAAATCACCGACGACATGATGACCTACATCGTCGCCGTGTCGCGCGACCTGCGCAACCGCTGCTTCCAACTCGAAGTGAGCTGGAACGCCAACGCACCGCAAGCCCACAAAGACCTGATGGAAGAACTGGAGTTCAACACCACCGTCAACGGAGGCGACAA
>DAIOUZ010000174.1:0-6936 GCA_036759285.1 Candidatus Limiplasma sp.
AGGTCTTGCCGTTGCGCGAGGCCACGCCGATGCTGGCGTTCTTCAGCACACCGCCGAAGCCGCCCATCTGGTGTCCCTTGAAGTGGGCGAGGTTGATCATGAAATCATAGTTTTGGATGTTCTGTCCTACAATGTTGTAACGCATATAGGTGGTGTCGCGCACAGGGATTTTGATTTCGCCGTCGGCATCCATGATGTCCACGCCACCGATGGCGTTGAAGCCGTGTTCCTCGATGACCTTCAGATGGTCTTCGGTGAGCATGCGCTTGCCGGCGTAAGCAGTGTTGCATTCCACAATCTTGCCGTTCACCAGTTGTACCAAAGGCCCAATCAAGTCAGCCTTCAAGTGGTTGTTGTTGCCGGCCTCGCCGGTGGAGATTTTCACGGCCACACGGCCTTCGGCTTCTACGCCAAGAGCCTTGTAGATGTTAATGAGTGCTTCTGGACTGATTTCGCTAGTGAAATAGACTTTCGATGTGTTTTCCATGTTGGGTGTTGTTGGTTCGGTTTGTTCTTGTTGTTCGGTGGTTGGATTGCCGTTTTTGTTTTGGCAGCTTGTGTTGGTCATCACCAATGCCATAGCGGTGAGAACCAAAAGTTTTCTAACTTTCATGTTGTCAATTGTTTAATTTGTTATTAAAGACCCTTCAGCCATTTTTCAACCTTTGCCTTGCCTGTGCGGACTTCGTGACCATAGATGCTGAACTCGCCCGTGATCTTGGCCTTCGGGAAAGCTTTCTTCACGTCGCTGGCGCAGGAGGCGAGGCCGCTGCCTTCGTGAGTAGTAAAGGGGATGACGGTCTTGCCGTCGAGGTTGATGTCTTTGAAGAGGGTGAACATCACCTGCGGATAGGTGCCCCACCACACGGGACCGCCGATGAAGACGGTGTCGTATGGGCTGAGGTCGGGGGCGGTGCCTTCGTAAGGCGGAAGTTCGCCCTTGTTGGCCTCTTCCTTGGCCAATTCAATGAGCGGCATATAGGCCATGCCGTCGTACTTATGGGTGACGATCTCAAATTGGTCGGCACCTTTGATTTCAGTGATGTAGTCGGCCACGATCTTGGTGTTGCCGACCTCGATGTTGCCCACGCTGTAGTTGTCGCCCGCATGGGAGAAGAAAATGACGATGGATTTGCTCATGGTGTTTTTATTTGATGATTTGACTTCTTGTTTGTTTTGTGCATTGCAGCTGGTGACCATGAGGAGTGCCAGGACTGCGGTAATGATTCTTTTCATAGTTCTATAATGTTTTTAATGAATTTCGCTGGATTGCCACCCACGATGGTATTCGGTGCCACATCCTTGGTGACCACAGCTCCAGCAGCCACGACGGCATTCTTTCCGACGGTCACGCCGGGCAGGATAGTGGCTCCTGCACCAATCCAAGCGTTTTCGCAGATGTGGACGGGCTTGCAGAGGAGAATCTGACGGTCGTAAAGGTCGTGGTTATTGGAGATGAGTTGTGCGTTGGCGGCAATCATGGCACCGTCGTCGATGGTGATACCGCCGCGGGCCATCATCAGGCAGTTGTTCATGATCATCACATTCTTCCCGATATGTACACGGTCGAAGCAAACACCCGTGAGGCCAGGCATCACCCAGCCGCCTTCACCGAGGTTATCGCCGAAGAGCTCGCGCACGAGGGCATTGTATTCGTCGGTGTAGGGCATCGTGTGGTTCAGTTTGAAAAGGACTTGTGCTTGGCGCACACCTTCCGCATGTTCTTCAGCTGTGGTCAGCCTGGGGTCAACTCTTTGTTCTTGCATCGTTGTCAGGTTTTGAATTACGATGCAAAAATACAGCAACTTAATGGGTTAAATGTTTCACAAAAAGCATCATTATTTTCACAAAATCCATCATTTTTTGTGCTAGTGAGAGAAATAAAGTGTAATTTTGCGCCATAAAGATTGATTTTCAGTACGCTACGGATTTCCTTGGGATGAATGACCCCAAATTGAGCCACACTTGTATGCACCTTATTTGCACTGCTGGTGAAGGTAGTTTTGTGTTCAACGAAAAATGTTACCACATAGCGAAAAACGACCTTGTGGTGATGCCCAATCCCAGCCGTGCCAAGAACCTCGCGGCCACTCCAGGGATGCAGGTGGAGTGGTTCGCCGCCGACTACAAGTTCCTGCAAAACCTGTTGCCGTCGAACAACTATAGCATTGGAGGGAGCATCTCGCTCAACCAAGACCCTATCATCAAACTCACCAACGAGCAGGCTGCTATCTTGCTTGCCGACTTCCACCGTCTCCGCGATCGCCTCGGCGACCGCCATCTGCTGTTTTACCGTGAATTGATGGGGAGTCTCTGCCTAACGATGATGTATGACATCTTCGAGCCTCATGCACAACGTGATGCCACCGATTTCCACAGCGACCGAACCGCCTACATTGTCCGTCAGCTGACCGACCTGCTCGCCACCGGCATCAGTCGCACCGAGCGCGAGGTGAGCTACTATGCCGAGCGGCTGAATGTTTCGCCGAAATACCTCTCCGCCACGGTCAAACGTGTGACTGGCCACAGCGTCAGCAGTTATATTAACCGCGCCACCGTGCCCATTATGAAAGGCTTTTTGGACGACGAGCGTCTGTCGCTCACCCAGATTGCCGACCGCATGAACTTCACCTCGTTGAGTTATTTCAGTCGCTACTGCACCAAACATCTTGGTCAGTCGCCTAGCGAATATCGGCGAAGCCTGCAACCTAAGGGTTAAGAACATTTAATTCTCGCCAAATAGTATGACAAAAAGAGATTTCAAAGGCATGAAAATCCATGTATTCCGTTCTGATGAAGAAAAGCCACATATCATAAACTTATGAAGACAGCCATTATTATAGGAGCCACCTCTGGCCTTGGCAGGGAAGCAGCCGCAAGACTCGTGGCAGAAGGTTGGAAAGTCGGAATCGCCGGCCGACGCACTACCGAACTAGAAGCCTTTCAAAACGAATTCGGCAAAGACAAGGTGTGTATTGCCACAATGGATGTAACCCGTCCTGAATCCGTTGAAGCGCTGGATACTTTGCTCTCCCAAACCGGAGACCCCGACTTGTTCTTCTATGTTTCGGGCGTTGGCTATCAGAACCGTGAACTTGATGAAGAGAAGGAAATGCGCATCATCCAGACCAACAGCGAAGGGATGGTCAGGATGGTAGTCCACTTTTTACACTATGTAATGACGCACAACTACAGCAAAAGCCACAAGGCTCATATAGCTGTCATCACCTCCATAGCCGGCACCAATGGAATGGGGGCTTCTCCGGCTTATTCTGCGACCAAAAA
This sequence comes from Candidatus Limiplasma sp., assembly GCA_036759285.1. Taxonomy (GTDB): domain Bacteria; phylum Bacteroidota; class Bacteroidia; order Bacteroidales; family F082; genus Limimorpha. The sequence goes on from DAIOUZ010000174.1 coordinate 3,286, forward strand.
GATGCAAAGCACCTATCTTACGGCTTTGTCACAACTCTCCCGTATGGATAAGATCCCAGTTTGCTTCACCGACATACGCCCCGGTTTTGTCGCAACGGACATCCTGAATCCCAACAAGCATTATCCAATGCTGATGTCAAAAGAGAAGGCGACAGACCATGTGATGAAGGCGCTTCATAAAAAGAAGCGCGTTTACACCTTTGACTGGAGATACCGTCTCATCGTAGGGTTGTGGAAAATGATTCCCCGTTTTGTTTGGGAACGCCTCACTTGGATACAAAACTAGAGGCCGTATAGAATTAGAATTCAAAACGCTCCACCTTCATCTGGCCACATTGGCGCATCATGGGAGAGTATTTCTTGAACTCCGGCGTGGCGGAATGCTTGTCGAGCGATGCTTGGTCTTCCCATGTCTCGCAGATCAAAAACACATCCTGTCGGGTGGCACTCTGGAACACATCGTAGGCAATGCATCCGTCATGCTTTTGTGAGTATTCGGTAAGGGCTGCCGCTGCTTGCAGCGCGGTCTTGAATTGTTCGCCGTCATTGGCTTGGAAAAAGCAATTTAATCGTATCATTTCAAGATTTTTATTTTTATTTGATCATCCCCGCCAATGGGTTGACGTCAATCAGTTTCAGACTCTTCACCATCTGGGCCGTGCCTTCCTTGTATTTCTTGAAATGGGCGGTCTGGATATGGCTTTGGTAGGCCTCTTGATCGGCGTAGATTTCCAAGATGTAGATTTTGAAAGGATCTTCTTTGGCTTGCATCGAGAAGAGGGTGAGTACGCCTGGCTCCACCTTCACAGAAGTTTCGCCGACTTCCTTGGCGAATGCCATATAATCCTCCAAAAACTCAGGCACCACTTCGATTTCGGCGAGGCGGACGATCTTTTCGCCATATTGTCTCAACGGGATGCTCTCTCCAAACAGACGTCTTGCATTGTCGGTAAAGACATCCTGCGGATTCAACCCGTGCGAAGCAAGGCGGTTCTCTAAGGCTTGCTTCCCGTTGATGAGTACGGGCTCGGCCACATACGGATAGTCGCTGCCATAGAGGATGTGGTCGGGCGTGGTGATGGTCAGAAGGGCATCGAGGACGTCGTCGGTAGGCGCTCCCGCCAGGTCGTAATAGAGATGTGAAAGGTTGGCATCTACATCAACGAGTTGCATCATGCCTTGTTTCACCATTACGGGCAGCAGCGAGCGGAAACGGGGCAAAGCGTTGGGCAGGAAAGAACCGCAATGTGGCACCACGACTTTCAAATGCGGATAGCGCATCAATACATCATGTGCTACCATGTTGAGCACTGTGCGCGTGGTCTCGGCCAAATATTCATAACTGGCCAATGGCACATCGGTAATCAGCTGCGCATTGACCGCCGAGGGTTTGTGTGGATGCAGGATGACGACGGCGTTCTGTTGGTCGAGATAGGCCATCAGCGTGTCCAAAGCGGGGTCACCGAGGTATTGTCCGTAACTGTTGGTGGCTAATTCGATGCCATCGGCTCCCAAGACCTCCAAGGCATAGCGAGCCTCTTCCAATGCGTGTGGCACATCGGGCAAAGGCAGAGCGGCACAAAACATGAAACGTCCAGGATAGCGTGCCTTGAGTGCAGCGCACTCTTCATTGTAGCTACGGCAAACCGCTGCCGAAGCCTCCGCATCGCCAAACCAAGGCTGCGGCGCGGGCATGGTAAGCACAGCGGTCTGTATACCAGCCTTGTCCATAAAGGCGATATGTTGTTCCGCATCCCAAGCGGGGATGGGGAAACCTTCGTCCATCTCGGCGCCGTTGGCTTTGATGTAATCGAGGTAACCTTTCGTGATGGCGTGGCTGTGGAGGTCGATTTGGGCTGAAGCGTTTAATGCGATTGCTGTCATAATGGTGATTATCAAGGTTTTTCTCATGGTTTGAATCTCGGTTGAAACTTTTGGCAAAGATAATAGAAATATGAATTAAAAAAGATTGGTGACAAGCGGAAGTTGTAATAGAGTGTCAGCATTGCCGACAAAAAATAAGAATAAATTGGTTTTTGCGTTCTGGAGAAACACGTACAAAAGCTTGCCACCAATCGAATCGTTTATTCCATCGTGTGCTCCCAGTCACCGCGCGTATCCACAGCGATGGTGTCGGCCAAACGCTCCAGTTGTGCGACTTCATCCTCCAAAAGCCTGATCTTGGTGGCTTCGGCGGCCTCCGTCACATGGTGCGCCTTGGTGGCACCGATGATGGGCATCGTTCCTTTGGCGATGGCCCATGCAATGCCGATTTGAGAGCAGGTGGCATGGTGACGCTCACCGATTTGTTTCATGGCATCGGTCAAGGCTTCAATCTTGTCAAGGACGGGATTGTATTTGCGGCCACGGTCGCTATCGGCGGGCAGAGGATGAGCAGCGTTGAAAGCTCCTGTCAGGGCGCCTTGTTCCAGCACCATGTACGACCAAAACTGTATGCCGTTTTCCTTGCAATAGTCGAGCACGCCTCCTTTTTCCGAAGAGCGGTAAAGCAGCGAAAAGTGGTTTTGCACGGCTGAGACTTTGAAGCCAGCCTCACCGAGAATCTCGTTGGCGAGACGGATTTCCTCAATGTTATGGTTCGAAACGCCCACGTTCTTAATCTTTCCCGATTTGAGCAGCGGAATCAGTCCAGGCGTCCAACGGCGCACATCCATCGGGTTGTGGATCCAGTACATGTCGATGTAGTCGATGCCTATGCGTTGCATCGAGGCATCGGCCATCTTCTCGACGGAGTTGTCGTACATCTCGGCCAATTGCGGCGTGAATTTCGTTGAGATTTCAACGTCTTCGCGCTTCACGGTCTGCACAAAAGTGCCAAGGATACGCTCCGATTCACCCATGCCGTAGACCGTTGCTGTGTCCCAAAGGCTCAGTCCGGCTTTCATAGCGGCTTCGAAAACGGGTTTCAGATTCTCTTCGTTCGTGTTGACGCCATACACCGCGTCGCCACCAAAGGCACCCGCGCCCCAAGCCCAAGTGCCCAATGCAATTTTCGTTTCTTTCATTTTATTATTTATTGATAATGATTTACGCAGCAAAAGTAGAACAAGCAACACGGAAACGGGTTATATGATTTACGGATAAAACAACTGATTTTTCGGAAAATGATTTTTCCTATTTTTGCAGTCATGAAACAACAAATGTTGAAAGTTCACTGCGTCAACGATTACGCGCGTTATATTGGTGCGCCCGAGTTACATCCTTTGGTCAGCGTCATCCACTACGACGAGTTGGAGCACTGCCGCCATAGCCTGAACAACTATGACGTCTTTGGCATTTTCATCGCCGATGAGTTTTTGGAAAACCTTACATACGGCCTGTTGCGCTACGACCTACACCAACATGCCATCATGTGCGTCTCGCCCGGACAAATCGGAGGCAAGAGCGACACAGGCGAGGAAATCCAGACCAAAGGCTGGGCTTTGCTGTTCGACCCCGAACTGATCCAAGGCACCGAACTCGGACGAAGGATGTCGCAATACACCTATTTTTCGTACAACACGAACGAGGCCTTGCTGACCAACGAAGCGCAACGGCAAACCATCGTAGGCTTTTTGCAACTAATCCGTCAGGAACTACAAAACGGCAGAGACGACGAACACACGCAGCATATACTGGTGCATTACATCG
>DAIOUZ010000175.1:0-1417 GCA_036759285.1 Candidatus Limiplasma sp.
GCGCCACCGAAAGCCGCAAAAGCCTCGTTTTCATCGATTTTCACCTGCCATTCTATCTGTGAGTTGGCTACCCAACGCATCTTGCCCTTGTGAAAGCGCTCGCGGTGAAGGGCCATCTTCTTCTCGAAGTCGGCCAAGCGCGAGCCTGCCTCGGTGTGCGGATCGGGCGGCAGGTTTTCGTTTTCCACCATGCCTGCGTTGCCGCCGTTCCAGAAGCGTTCGGCGAAGGCCATCATGCCATTGACCATGCCGTTGTGGAGGGCGATGTTCTTTTTGTGGTCCACGCGCACGTCGTTCCAAAGGCAGAGGATGCCACCGAGGGCTTTGCTTGTGTCGGGCTCGGCTTGTGCCGCTACGGGGTGCAGGAAAAGGCGGCTCGTGAACAGCATCGGGTCGTAGTAGTTCAGGTAGCCGACGAAGGAGTCCAGATATTTCCCAGCTTTTTCGGAAGCGGCGGCGTTGGAGCCGGCATCTTCATTCCAAATTTGGCGTACGACTTTTTCGGACGCGGGCAGTCCCGGGTCCCAGGCTATAGGCTGGCGGTCGAGCCTTTCCATCAGGTTTTCAATCCATTGCATGAAGCCTTGCGGGTCGGCGATCCAAACCTCGTCAGAGCCAATATGAAGGTAAGGGCAGTCGCTTTTCGGAATCTCGGAGCAGAACTCGGTGAGGCATGCTTCGAGCACCTTTCGGCCTTCCTCGGAGTCCATGGTGAAGCCGAAAGCGTCCTTGAAAAAGGTGGAATGCCCGGGCATGTCAATCTCGGGTACCACGGTGATGCTGCGCTCTTTCGCATAGGCAATCACCTCGCGGATTTCATCGTAGGTGTAGAACTTGCCCTCGTCACGGCCTTTCCTTTGGTATTGCGGATCGTTGAGTTGCGGATAGGCTTTGCACTCGATGCGCCAAGCGGGATGGTCGGTGAGGTGCCAATGGAAGTAGTTCAGCTTGTAGAAGCTCATCAAGTCCAGGGTCTCCTTCAGCAGGCTGACAGGCTGGTAGTTGCGTCCCGTGTCGTGCATGAAGCCACGGAAAGGGTAGGCCGCCCAGTCGTGGATTTCGCAGTCGGCCACCTTGCCGTCAGTGTCAACCAATTGCCCCAAAGTACTTTCCGCCCAAACGGCATTGCCCGTGATGGAGGCTTTGCCCCGCTTGACCACAATGCGGTATTCATCGAGGTTGTCGAAAACGGTTTCAGTGTCGATTTTGACTTCCTTCAGCTTGTGTTTCTTCTTGCCGAGTTGATGGTACTCTTTCGGTTGAGGGATGATGCAGGTGTTGGCTTCTTCATTCGGCAGCAAAACGTCATGACGGTCTCCCTGCGAGCATGATACCCTTGCTAACAAGGTGAGCAACAAGATGATGTGGAAGAATCGGTTTATCATGAAGTTTACGCTTATAACGCTTTGCATTTTCT
>DAIOUZ010000175.1:1427-2935 GCA_036759285.1 Candidatus Limiplasma sp.
CATTCACAAAACCATCTGTTTTTGTAAAAACATTTTTCATTTCAAAAAGAAATTGTATTTTTGCAACGTCAAAAACTAATAACAGTAAGACAACAAAAACTAATAACAGCAAAACAGCAAAGACTAATAACAGCAAAACAAAATAAACTAATAACAGCAATAATACGAGTATGGCAACAATACAGGAGAAATTGGCGGAGTCGCTGGAGGTACTGAAAGAATATCAGGATGCCCACGGGGACAATTTGGTGATTCAAGGGGCGGAAACGTTGGGACGGACGCATACGGAGCGGTTGGTGAACAGTGGATATCTGCAAATGGTCATCAAGGGATGGTATATTCCGTCGTCGCCGGGGAGCGAGGGCGATTCCACGGTATGGTATGTGTCGTACTGGAGTTTCGTGACGGCCTATTTGGACAATAGATTCGAAGGAAAATGGTGCCTTTCGCCAGAGTTATCACTCGATTTCTACAGCGGAAAAACCGTGATTCCCAAACAGCTGATTGTTCGCAGTGAGTTAGGGAAGAACAACATCCTGCAATTGCCCTTCGGAACCTCGCTTGTGGACATTAAGGCGTCTCTGCCACCTGAGGTGGTGCGGGAACCTCGTTATGGTGTGCGCTTGTATCCGATGGAGTATGCCTTGCTGATGGTAGGGCCTGATTATTATCGTCGTGATGCGTTGGAGGCGAGGACATGTCTGGCCAGTCTGCGGGATATATCGCCGTTGGTATCGGCGGCCATTGACGGCGGCCACACTACCCGAGCAGGACGCGTGGCAGGGGCACTACGTTCCATCGGCAGGGAGGATATGGCGGATGAGTTGCTGCGCATGATGCGTCAGGTGGGACATACGGTGACGGAGGAGAATCCGTTTGAGGAGAATGTGCGTATGGATAGGTTTGCGGTGTCACCATACGTATCGCGCATCCGCCTGATGTGGATGCAGATGCGTGAGGTGGTGCTGGCGACGTTGAAAGTGGAGCCTATGCAGCAGGATGCGGCATCGGTGCTAGAGATGATGAATGTGACGTATGTGAAAGATAGTTATAACTCCTTGTCGATTGAGGGCTATAAGATTACGGAAGGTCTGCTGGAGCGTGTTCGCAGTGGCAACTGGGATCCCGAGAAGGATGTGGAGGATAAGGAGCGCAAAAATGCACTGGCTGCCCGAGGTTATTATCAGGCGTATGAACTGCTGAAACAAGGCGTGGTTGACTGCTTTTCGGGTCAAGAACCTGCTCAGTTGTATGTGAAAAGGCATCAGGACTGGCACTTCCAGTTGTTTGAGCCGTGCATACGGGCTGGTATTGTGAAGGCCTCGGATTTGATAGGGTATCGTAGGCATCAGGTGTATATCAAGAATTCAATGCACACCCCTTTGAATCCAGATGCCGTGTTGGATGCGATGAGTGCTTTGTCGGATTTGATGATGGAAGAGGAAAATGCGTTGGTGCGTGCAATTTTAGGACATTTCTTCTTCGTTTATATCCATCCGTACATGGAC
>DAIOUZ010000175.1:2945-6924 GCA_036759285.1 Candidatus Limiplasma sp.
CAGCCAACTGGTAACGGCAGGCTATCCCTGGGTGGTGGTTCCCGTGGAACGCAGACAGGAGTATATGACGGCACTAGAGCAGGCAAGTGTTAAGGAGGATATTGAGGCGTTTGTGCGGTTTATTGGGAGGTTGATGTAATACAGGTACTGTTTCCCTAGAAGATATTTTGATAAAAGAGAAAAAATTTGTATTTTTGCAACATTCTGTGTTGAACATCCTCGATGCTCTATACCTTGGGGGTAGGAGTAAGTGAAGAGGTTTGCATTAAAATGGATGAATTAGCATGAATCTCAAGATTATCGAAAATTGAATACCTAAATGTCAGAAAAAGAACAAGAAATAATAGATACAAAAGCTATCGAGGAAAAAGCTTTAAACTATCTCAAGTATTTCATAGAGGATAGTAAGGCCATTTCTCAATTTCTCACAGATAATGATAAGGAGCCATGTTGGGATGGTCATTTATATCTGTATTCGGATGGAATACGTGATAAAAAGCATCTAATAGGTAGAGTCCCTGTTCAGGTTAAGGGAACTGAGGTAGAAGAGTTTGAAACAAAGAACTGGAAGTTCAAATTAGAGAAAGATGACTTAAATGCATATCTGAATGAACCAACATTTTTCATTGTTTGTCAGATAAAGAAAAATTCGAAAGAGAGAAAGTTGTTTTATAGGGAGATGATGCCTGAGTTCGTGAATAAGCTATTAAAGGACATGGACAAACAGGGGTCGAAAATGACATTATTCTATCCTCTTACGGAAGATTTGACTGAGTTTGAGGACCAGTTGAGTGTGTTTTTTGGTAATAGCAAAAAGATGGTCAGCTTTGCCACTTCTAAGCCATTGTCGATAGCCGATGCCATGAAAAGAGGTATAAGAGACTTCACTTTTATCGCCCCTGGTAGGTTTAGTGGCATGGAACTATTAAGGTATCTCAGCACGCATGAAACCTATTTTTATGCGAAAGTGGCCGAAGACCTTGACATCGAAATGCCATTGTCTGATGGGCCTGCTCGGCTTGCTTTTAAGAGGGAGGGCGATGGCGATGTGAAAGTTGGCGACAGAGTGTTCTATAAAGGTTACACCAGTGAGATAAAGAATGGTCGGTTCGTCGTTACCATAGCAGATACTATCACAATAGATATGCCAATGGATGCTGCCGACAAGGTGAGGGCCACGGTTAAGATGACGGTCAAGAATCATTTCCTTAAGGATGCAATTAATGATGCGGAATTTGCTGTGGCATTGAATGATGTAGGTGTCTTGACGGTTGGGGATGTTGATTTGAATTTGGCTGTGAACGAAAAGGATTATGTAGATGATTTGCTACAAAGGCTGGTGTGTTGGAAAGACCTGGATGCTGTGCTCGACAAACTTCATGTCACCAAACCGTTTGATTTAACCAAGATTAAAAAGGATCAAGGTCGTTTGATTGATTTGCTCATTGATACCATAGGTAAGGGGCATACAGTAAAACTTCCCAAACAACAAACAACCATTTTGACTTTAGAAATAAGTAACATCACATTATTGCTCTATTGCGTAGTTGGGAAGGATGATGAATGTGTGCTGGGCGATTTCTTTGACAAAACGGTAAACATTGCATATAAGGTGAACGAAAAAGAGACGGTGAATGTCAGCCCGTTCTCATATCTGCAAAATGAACATTTTTGGGAGAAAATTGATAACATTGACTATGACAACATAGTTGAATCCGCTCAGGAAATGGCAAAGAATCATGAGTTTTGCTTTCAAATATCGAACTATGATGTGCTGGCTATGATTTTAGCCTCTGATGCTGTTGAAAAGCATGATGCTGAGCGGAGCAAAAAACTGTTGAATGAGGCTCTGAAACTTGATGAGTGGTTGCTTGGCAATGACCTAAGACCAGATTTCAACCCGGTGTATGTAATCAACAAAATACAGATTCTCAAACGACAAAGAGAACTGTCTAATGAGGAGTTATATCAGTTGGAGCAAATTCTAAAAATTGATAAAATCGAAGAGCCAATAAAGGTGGCAGTTAATCTGTTGTTAGGAAACCAAAAAGAAGTTGAAGAACTATTTGCCACTCTGCCGAATGAAGATAAGAATGCAATGCAAGCGTTCCCGATTTGGAAGTTTTATAAACAAAATTGAAACGAAAGAAAAAAACTTATAAAGTCCTCAAAACAGGGTATCGCTTTTTTTTAGTTGATTCAAGAATTAGTTATATCTTTGCCCCCATAAACACCAACTAAAACAAACACATATCGAACAAACAAAATAGAACATAACTAACATATTATAAAGCGTTTTCGCTCTAATTGTCCACTTGAAGTTCCACAAACAAGCCTGACATAATTTAGCGGTAAACGCCTACGAGTAATCGTGGGCTTTACTTAACTGTCAGGCGGGTCGTGGAACACCTAAGTGGACTTAAGCAAAGTTCCACGATTTTTTATGCCTGACAACGAAAACACAAAACAAATCAAAAGCCGCCAAAGGGTGGCTGACCATGGCGAGGTGTTTACCAATCCGCGCGAGGTGAACGCCATGCTCAACTTGGTACGCGACGAGTCGTTCCGGCTCGACAGCCGCTTTCTTGAGCCTGCCTGCGGTGACGGCAATTTCCTTATCGAGATTCTGCGCCGCAAACTCTCCCTTTTGAATGACATCAAAACTCCAACCGAGTGGGAGTTCAAGAGCCTGATTGCCGTAGGCTCCTGCTATGGCATTGACATCCTGCCCGACAACACCGAGGCTTGTCGTGAACGGTTGTTTGCCGAAGTACTTGGTCAAATTGGCAACGAGGGCTGTACAAACGGTTATGAAGAAAGCCTCAGATACATACTGCAAAAGAATATCGTCTGCGGCGATGCGCTGACCTATCGTACTGCCGAGGACAAGCCCATCACTTTCTGCGAGTGGACACCCATTGCGGGCAGCATGCAGTTCTCGCGGCGTGACTTTCAGTTTGACTTCCTTGTCACAAAAAACCACCAGTACAGCCTCTTCGACGAGCAAGGAGAAGTGCAAAGTTTTGACGAACCTGTGCGTACCTATCCACCATTGCATTACACCCAACTTTACCGATATGAAGAACAACTATAGTCCCGACATCCTCAATTGCTTGGCCAATCTGAGCAGCGATGAGGTCTTCACCTCGCCCGAGTTGGCCAACCGAATGCTCGACCTGCTGCCACAGGAGTTGTTCCGTTCCAGCAAGACGCGCTTTCTTGACCCTTGCAGCAAGAGTGGTGTCTTCCTGCGTGAAATTGCCAAGCGGTTGTTGGCAGGTCTCGAAGAAGAAATTCCCGACTTGCAGAAACGCATTGACCATATCATGACGAGGCAGGTCTTCGGCATTGCTTGTACCGACCTCACCGCCGAGATGAGTCGTCGCACACTCTATTGCACCAAACAGGCCAATGGTGAGTATAGTGTGGCCTCCTGTTTCGACGATGCGCAAGGCAACTTGCGCTATATGCGATGCCAACACACTTGGGAGAACGGCAAATGTAAGCATTGTGGGGCCAACCGTGCCCAATACGACCGCGTAGAAACCATTGAGACCTACGCTTATCCTTTTATCCATAAATCAATCAAAGAAATACTCAAAAAAGATATGCAATTCGATGTAATCATAGGCAACCCGCCGTATCAGATGAGTGATGGAGGTGGAACTGGTTCCAGTGCAATGCCGATATATCAACTGTTTGTTCAACAGGCAAAAAAGTTAAACCCATGTTACTTATCTATGATTATTCCTGCTCGTTGGTATGCAGGAGGAAAAGGCCTCGATGATTTTCGGACGGAAATGTTGAATGATAATAGGATAAAGTATCTAGTTGATTACTTTGATTCAGCAGAGTGCTTTCCGGGTATTGATCTTTCTGGTGGTGTTTGCTACTTTTTGTGGGATAAGAAATATCAAGGACTATGCGAAGTTACAACGCACAGACATGGTAATACGACAACACTTGTTCGTCCTTTATT
>DAIOUZ010000176.1:0-6805 GCA_036759285.1 Candidatus Limiplasma sp.
CACACCTGCCACAACATGAATCGTTACCATAAAAATCTTGTCCTTGTTCATAATCATAAAAATCATTAGTCCCTTATTTGGACCTAAAAATGTAAACGAGGCGAAAAAAACTTAAACGAAAATCGTTAATAATCTCTAAAATGCTCATTAGGTTGCTTTTTCAACAAAAGTTGGGAAATAAGCCATATATTTGTTATCTTTGCAACCAAATAATTAACCAAGTTATCATTATTTATTACATGCCTGGACTTTCCAAATCAAGATATACAACCTTCTGCCAGTGCAGCAAGGCCTTGTGGCTCCGAGTTTATCACCCGGAGCTGCAACCTGAAGACCCTAACCTGCAAGCGCGATTTGACGCAGGTAATGAGGTGGGCGACCTGGCGATGGGGCTTTTCGGACCCTTTGTTGAGGTGACCACGCACACCGCCGAAGGAGGCCTCGACCTCACGGCAATGATTGAGAAAACCAAACAAGAGATGGATCGCGGCACCGAGGTCATCTGCGAGGCATCGTTCTCATACGAGGGCTGCTACTGTGCGGTTGACATCTTGCGCCGTGAGGGTAGCGGTTGGGCCATCTATGAGGTGAAAAGCTCGTCAAGTCATAGTGGCGACGAGGTCCTGTTGCCTGACAAGTTCGACAAATATGCCGTGGATATCGCCTTCCAGCGCTGGGTGCTTGAGCAATGCGGCATCAAGGTGACCAGCACCTATTTAGTGACCATCAACGGTGACTATGAGCGTGTGGGAAACCTGGATATCCACCAACTGTTCCGCGTCATCAACCTTAAGGAGAAAGTTGATATCGAATATCCGCTTGTTCCCGCCCGAGTTCAACTCGCCAAGCAGGTCTTAGACCAGAAACAGGAACCCGAGCGAGCAGTGGGTCCTCATTGTGCGGATCCATACGAATGCGGATTTTGGCAATACTGCTCCGCCCAACAGGGGTTGACGCAGGACGAGGGCGAACCCACCGTGTTTGACCTTTACAGGATGAATGCCAGCAAGAAATGGGACTACTACAATGCAGGTAAGATCACCTTCAAGGACGTGCGTGGCGAGCAATTGAGCGACATGCAGCGGTTGCAGGTAGAATGTACCTTGGGCGACACCGAGTATATCGACCGCGGCGGCATCAAGGACTTCCTTGACGGTTTGTCATATCCGCTCTATTTCCTGGACTTTGAGACGATGCAGCCCATCATCCCGCCATTCGATCACATCAAACCTTACCAGCAGGTGCCCTTCCAATACTCATTGCATATCATCGAGCAAGAGGGTGGCGAGTTGATTCACAAGGAGTTTCTGGCTGAAAGTGACGGTAGCGACACCAGGCGGGCTCTTGCCGAATGCCTGTGCCAGGACATTCCGATGAACGTCTGCTCGCTGGCCTATAACAAGGGTTTTGAATGCGGCCGCATTAACGAGTTGGCTGCGATATATCCCGATTTGGCTGCACATCTGCACAACATCGCCGACAACATCGTAGACCTCATCACGCCCTTCCGTGCTGGGCATTACTATGTGCCTGCTATGGGCGGCTCGTTCTCCATCAAGAGCGTGTTACCCTCCCTGTTCCCCGATGATCCGTCACTCGACTACCACAACCTCGACAGCCGAGTGCAGAATGGTGGTGACGCTATGACCATCTTCCCCAAAATCCAACACATGGACCCCGTCGAGGCCAAAGCCACCCGCAACGCCCTGCTCCGCTACTGCGAACTCGACACCCTAGCCATGGTAAAAGTCTGGCAAAAACTAAAAGAATTATAATAAACTAATTAATTACAAAACTATGAACGGTGATTTTTTTAATCGAATTGGAGTTGCTGATATGGAGAGAGTTCATTCAGCTGTTATTGGTTGGATGTTTTCAGATGTTTGTAAAGCATTAACAGCAAATCAAAAATCCGAATTATTGTGTGGACTATTTAATGTTACACCTGTTCATTTTAAAGATTTTAGGGTAGAGGTGGAGCATCATAACATCGATGTTATCATCATCACTGATGAGAAAACGAATCCTGAATGTTGGGTAATTGAGAATAAAATAAAATCATCACAACATAGCAATCAATTAGATAAATATGTTGACATAGTACAAGGCAAACCGGTCAAAATAGGCAGAATAACCCATCAAATAACTGACTACATGAATATGACTCAGCATTTTTGTTTCTTAACCCTCATAGGTGAAGATCCGCAATGCAGTAGGCCTGTTGTTTGGGAGAAAAAAACATATAATGATTTAGCTAATCTATTAAAAAATTATAATCTCTCCCATAATTCAAATACCGATGCGGTTATCCTTTATGAATATCTGGAATGCATTCAGAAGCTTGCTAATGCCTTGGTCGATTTCTTAAAAAATCATCAAAACTATCCTAATGTGTTTCTAGATGGTGCAAAGCAAAAAAATCCTAAATTAAAAACTAATGCTCAAGCCAATGGAACATATGCTGACTTCATTGCTGAAAATGGGCTTGAAACTATTTTCCAAAAAGGTTTTCTTTTACATATAATGAAGAATACTCAGCATTTCCATGGTTTTAGCATATCAGAAACACATGGTACCGCTCTTGCTGGAAAAACGTTGAATGTCGTAAACGGAACAGAATTGGGAATCCAATTTCAGAATGGCTCTTTCAAAGTTCAAGTCTTAGAATCTAGTTCTAGATCTACGGGTAATTTTTGGAAATATTGGGATCAAGTGTTTCCTAAGCTCCAAAACTGTAATAAATGGCAGAGAAATGAATCCAAGGGCCGAAAGGAGCGATACTTCTCTTATTCACAAAAGGTGCAAGGGCCAAAGGTGCAGGGGCCTTGGTATAATAAACCCCTTATGGACATCGTAGCCGATTGGAATACTATGTATAACAAATGTTTAGTTGTGCTTCGAGAACTTGGGAAATATTGCTAACGGATAATACAAAAATGAGAGGCATCCGAAACGCTCATTGGAAGGGAGTAGGAACAACACTAAAAACAGTATTTATATGGATACATCAAAAATGACCATGAATCGAGAGGGCGTAAGTGCTAATGGGGAAAAGGTCTTTGGACCTGCCAGTGACACTCCAAATCCTCATTGCATCATCATTCCAACTTGTATTCATGAAATCGCCGAGGACGCGTTTCTGGATCTTGAGTCACTTCAATCTATTTACATTGCTGAGAATGTGAAACGAATAGGAACTAATGCTTTTAAGGGAACTACTTTAATTAATGTGATTATAAATGATGCTATTGAAACCATTGTGTTTAGAAATGAGAATGGCGATATAGAGATTACATTACATAAACCCTTTAGTGCTCTCAGGCAATACTTAAGAGAAGGCTACGAAGCTCGTCTGTTCAGGGCAGGAGAAGACATCTCTTGGGATTAGTCAAAAATCTTGCTGAAAACACCATAGAACATAATTTTAATTGGACTAGTTCTTATTAAAGTCATCTATTCGTAAGACTGAAATATTAGCATACTTTAACTATTTGCAAGTTGCTGTTTATCAGCAATTTGATAGGGGAATACGGATTTTCTTTGTGTTCCCTTTTGAAATTTTCAGTTTTCTTGCTATATTAAGGGTGTGAAAAATCATCCTTAATATACGACTATGAGATTACAATTGCCAAAGCTTGTTTTTTTCAAACCGCGCGCTAAAGTCAGCGACGTAGTGTATTACATCTCGCCTAATAATCACTATGCCGTGAAGCGGGCGACTGTTGTTGAGATTCAGCGTTCGGGTAGCGAGTACCGTCAAGTGATGTGCAACGGCGACATCGTTGTGAAAGACGCCCATTCGATTGATGACTACACAACATTTGCCACCCGTGACGAAGCCGTGCAGCATATCTTAGCCAACCTTGTTGAGCGCATCAATGAACACAAGACCCGCATTGCCACGCTGCAACATGAGTTAGCCTCGAGTGAACGCGTGCTTGTCTCACTGCGTCAGCAGTACCCCGACGTGCCTGCTGAACACCCCGACCCTTACCAGTGCCAGATGGACGATGAATTGAAGCACGACAATCCCCATTGAAAAAAAGTTGCGGAATTTTTGAATTTTTTGCCCTTTGATGATATATTATGTTTGTGAAGAGAAAACTTGTTGAACAATTAAAACCATTTTTTCTATGACCATCTCAATCAAAACTAACAATCAACTTCTTGTAAATCGAATTCACAACTATTTCTACAACAAAAGAATTCAAACTATGATGTGCAACAACTCAACTGAATTGACCCTTTTTAATCTTGACCCAACTGAAATTGACTTCTTACTTGCTGCCTTCACCAAACAGTTCCATTTGAAACCCAACACATTGCACACCCTTGCTGCATAACCATCACCTTAAAAAACCATAATGCTAATTACACGAACCGGACTAATTGCACAAAAAAGTTCGTGTAATTAGCAAAAAATGAGTATATTCGCATTGAATAACCACGCAAATCTGAAACACAATGAAAACAGTTGTCTATTTACACGGCTACGCATCAAGCAGCCTGAGCGGAACGGCGCAATACCTTGCCAAAAAGATGAAGGACTGTAACGTGATCGCCCCCGACATCCCGATTGATCCCACTGAGGCTCTGCCTTTCATCAAGAATTACTGCGCCCAAAATCATGCCGACCTCATTATCGGCACCAGCATGGGTGGTATGTATGCCATGCAATTGACAGATTATCCCCGCATCTGCGTCAACCCAGCGCTGCACATGTCACAACTAACCGATGTCCTGGTGGTGGGCACCTTTGAGCGCTTCCAGCCGACGGCCGACGGCAAGACCCTCTTCACTATCACTAACGAAGTGATTCAACATTTTCAGGAAATGGAGCAACACTTGTTCGACGACATCAACAGTGAAAACCAGTCCTTGTGTTGGGGCTTCTTTGCCGACGGCGACACGCTCGTCAACTGTAAAGAAGAATTTGCCCAACATTTCACTCAGATTGCTGATTTCCACGGCGAGCATCGCATGAACAACGCCGTTATTCGCGACGTCATCATTCCGGAAGCCATAGACATCCTTGCCAGGATAGACCGATAATAGTACCAAAATGAGAGGCATCCGAAACGCTCACTCGAAGGAAGTAGGAATAACTGTAAAAACAATGATTGATTATGGGACTCAAAATTAACAAATACACCTATTGTGGTGATGATAAGATCGTTTATGTTGACATGGATAATGTACTGGTGGACTTCCAGAGCGGGCTTGACCGAGTGCCCGAAGCAATCAAAAAAGAATATGCCGATGACGGCACCGGGAAGCCACACTACGATGACATCCCCCACATCTTCTCGCTGATGGACCCCATGCCTGGAGCCATTGACGCCATGCGGGAACTGAGCCGGCACCACTATCTTTACATCCTCAGCACGGCGCCATGGAACAATCCGTCAGCGTGGAGTGACAAACTGGAATGGGTGCAGCGCTACTTCGGCAAGGGCATAGACTCACCTTTCTACAAACGCCTCATCATCTCGCACAACAAGGACCTCAATCGCGGGGACTATCTGATTGATGACAGGACAAAGAACGGAGCCGCTAATTTTGACGGTGAGTTGATTCTCTTTGGTTCCCCAAAGTTTCCCGACTGGCCCACAATAGTAGAGTATCTTCGCAATCAACAATTCTAATCTTTAATCAAATGAAAACAGTAGATTTAGAAGCACTCAAGCAGCAACTCGAGGCTGCACGCAACGGAGACCGTGAGCAACAAAAAGCGTTTCTTTCGTCAATCAACTACCATCACAAGAACAGTCTTGTGATTAACGAGATGAACGACTCAGACCTGCAGTGGATTGCCCCACTCGCACTTGAATTGTTCACACCGGCTGTTGACATACTTGTCAGCGGCATGCGCTACAAATATCGTCATTGGGAGGAAGACTTCCTTGATGAAGATACCAGCGAGATGGTGCCTGTTTTACGCTCTGAACTCATTGAAGGTGAAACAGTTTTCACGCGCGATGACAAACTCATTGACCAAATGGGCAAGAACATCCTCACCTCATTCAGCACACTCAGCAATGACGAGCTGAAGGATTTGATGTTCTGGTGTGAATCACCTGAAGTCATGGATGCCATCGACGAGGAGCTCTATCGCCGCGACGACCCTGTTGCCATCAGTAATCGCGGTGACCTTTACCAATATGGAGACGAAGAGAACGGCATCTTCATCGACTATGAGAAAGCCAAAACCTATTATGACCGCATCGGCGAGAAATTTGACCCAGTGGAGACCGCCCGACAGCGTCGATATGACGCCGAGCATACCGATTATCCCGAGTTCACCTACTATCGCATAGCTGGCGAAGACGTGCCTGCTGTGAAAGCACTACTCACAGAGCTGTATCAGAAATATGGCGAGCATACCGAACCTTTTTGGTACCTGCCACTGGAGATGGTGATGAAGTCGCTTGTGGGATCGGACGCTTATGTCGGTTACATCCAGAGCATCAGTGAAGGAGATCCCTGTGATATCTCGGTCGAATTCTACGAGGCACACCGTGACTGCCTGAAATATGCCCTGCTCAAAGTCTTCCCCAATCTGACTATCAAGGTTATCGATCAAGATTGACCCAATTCCCTGGGAATTAGATTCAAGTCCTCAAGATTTCCTTGCGGAGCACCATCACATTCCGCCCTAATCAAAAAAGTTTGCACAATCTACAAAAATGGTATAATCCATTTGAGACGCAAAAAGCCAAATCTCCAAAAACAAGGCGCCGTATCCAATTGTGATACAGCGCCTTTTTCACTTAGTACCCAGAGCCGGGGTCGAACCGGCACGGGT
>DAIOUZ010000177.1:0-6694 GCA_036759285.1 Candidatus Limiplasma sp.
AAGCATCGCGATGCCTTTCTGGTCGCCAAGCACCATCAAGCTGTCGCCTGCCTTGATTTCATAGAGTTCACGTGCCTCTTTAGGGATAACGATTTGTCCCCTCTCACCTACTTTCACTACACCAAAGATGTATTTTCCATTAACTGCTTCCATAATGATTGATTTGTGTGATTAGTATGATTTTTCATATTTTGCTGCAAAAGTAGGAATAATTTTCGTCGCTTGGTCAGTATTTTTCATTTTTTCGCCTCTTTTATTCAACTTTTTCCAAAGAAAAACACTATTTTCGCGGCGCGAAATAAATTTTGCGCCGATGTAAACACAGTATTCACTTTAAAGAAAGGGGGAAAGGCCTATGATGAACAGCCTGAAAATCGGGAACTTGACGTGGCGTCATCTCAATAACCCAACGGAAGAAGACTTTGAATTCCTGAAAGACCGATTTCATTTCCACCCTTTGGATATCGAAGACTGCAAATCCGTCAACCAGCGCCCCAAAATCGACATCTACGACGACTATTACTTCCTCATCCTTCATTTCCCCAACTTCGATCGTCAGAACAAGTTCGTGAAAATCAAGGAGGTGAAGATTTTCTGGGGCAGGGACTACATCATCTCCATAGAGAAGAACCCATGGGGCGTGTCGCAACTCTTTGAGGAATACGAGGAACGCATCCAGAACGGTGAGGAGATGAACATCCGCAACTCCGATATCCTACTTTACCGTATCCTTGAGAAACTGATGACGGAATCCGTATATCTGTTGCGCAAAGTCGGCTTGGACGTGGAATTAATCAACCGCGAGCTGCTGCAGGAGAAACAAGTGAAGATTATCGAGCGCATCAGCGTGACGCGAAAGAACCTCATCCTCATCAACACCATCTTTAAGCCTCAGCTGCGACTCTTCCACCTCTTCGAGACTGGTAAGGTAACAGGCTTCACCGACGATGTGGAGTACATGGAAGACTACTGGGGCAACATCCTCGACTACCTGCAGAAGGTATGGGACATGACCGAGGACTATGAGGAATTAATCGAGGGTTTGTCTATGACCTTCGACTCCATGCAGACCAACAAGACCAACGAGACGATGAAGATTCTGACCCTCGTGTCGACCATCATCCTGCCTTTGACCTTCATCACAGGCCTTTACGGCATGAACGTCGGGTTACCTTTCCAAGACAAGGCTTGGGCTTTTTGGGCTATCATGGGATTCATGGCCGTGGTTGCGGCTGGATTCTATATCTATTTCAGACACAAGAAAATGATGTGATGTAGAGACGTACGGCCGTACGTCTCTACGACACACATCATTTTACCAATAATTTTTCGTATTTCACCACCGCACCATTGCACATCAATTTAACAATGTAGCAACCCTTGGCGAAACCGTTGGGCATGCTCACGGCAAAGTCGCTGACAGAATGTCCCGAGGCCTTGAGCAACGTGCGACCACACATATCACAGATAGCGATGGCATCAAAATCGTTGCAGTTGCCACTCACATGCAAGGTCTGTCCGGGTTCAACGGGATTAGGGAAAAGATAAACAACCGCTTGCGTCTCCTCTACGACATTCCATGTCGGGTCCCAAATCATGCGGGCGTATTCCGGGTGGTCGATAAAGGGATTACGGTTGTATTGATAGTCGTCATAAATGGCCTCATTGCGCAATTTCTCCTTTTCGCTCACAGGGTCCAACTCATTCCAACGAAGCAACATATCAATGGCCCAAGGCTTGATTTCCGACTTGGAGGTCATATCGCTGCTACTCCAGCTACCGTCTTCACTATAGTAACGCACGCTCATGTACATCATTGCACGAGCAAAGTCGCCTTTGTATTCATCAATGGGTTCAAACACTGTCCCAGAGAATCCAGGAGTCTTGCAAGCACCCAACTTTGAACCATTTAGCGAAGTCCATGAAGCCGACCTGACCTCACCAAAGGCATAATTACCTCGTTTGTTGTTGACCCAGCCATCAACGGGAAAGATATGATGTAAATCGGAGCGAGCTATGCCGTCATTATTGAACCAACTCTGCGGCCAGGAATGTTCGCGGTTGTAGCAGTCGCCCTCGCTGCTGTAGTTGCCACATTGGTCCTCACCAAGATAATAGATATAAGGTGGTGTGCCATTCGGGCGGTCGGAATACATGTCCCAAACCACACCGTTGCCTTTATTGTCGGTGCTCCAGAAAGCATTCCAAAGTTGGGCATACGGAACGGAAGTGTGCCCTTTGATGATGTTGTGCAAAGCCACTTTCAACTGGTTGCCTGACAAGCCGTTGGCGGAGTCGTAATAATCGGCAGGCTGCGCAGTAGCAAATAGCGCAATGAATAAACCGACGAGGAGAAATAAGGTCTTTTTCATAGGTTTAAGTTTGTTTTCTTATTGAGATTCCCTTCGGGAATGGAATTCTTTTCGACTTGTAAACTGCGGCGGATTGTGATGTTTAAAACTTGTAAGACTTAATTACCGCCGCATGTAATTTTATGTTGTAACTCCATTCCCGTAGGGAATCTATTACTTTATTATACCTTTCATTATTTCAACAAATCCGTAAATAAATACAATATTGCAATAACGACCATAAACACCGAGGCGGAAAACTCGATGAAACTCATCTTCTTAATTATCTTTGCATCGAACGGAACACGAATCGCGAAGAACGACCATAGAAAACCCGCCACAATCATCGCCAATACAAAATTTTCGCCAAAAGGCATGAAATAAGGTCCCATCAGCGATATGAGCAGTGTGTTTATGGCCGATATAAGGACAAGCAACGTAAGTTGGGTGTCGTTGCTGACCGTATAGAGCATCTTCCCTTTCAGGATTCTCATCGATTCGACGAACATCTTGACGGCCACCACGAGCATCATCGCAAAGACCATATATTCAGCAATATAGGTAATGAGATGCGCAAATAGTTTTCCCAAAGCGTTACCAAACATCGCAAGAACCCCTTGGAAGACACCAAAAAACAGGGGAATGAACCACTTTTGGGAAGGCTTATCGTCAGCCTTGAGCAATCCCAGAGAATGCGTTCCTGCAGGGACAGCGAGACAGAGGATAAAAAGGATGTTTAATATGATGGCGGTGGTGGTCATAATTTGAATTTGAAATGCAAAAATAAACAATTCGGGGGAACCAGTATGCAGATTCCCCCGAAAAAGTCTAAACCATCATTTCAATCAGCCGAGTCTCTTGAACTGGCAGGTGAAGTGACGCATCAGTTCGGCTTCCCAAGTGATTTCGAGACCGCGCTTGATGGTGTCGCGACGGTCGTAGACGTTCTTCAGGGCAGCAGCAATCACGTCCATGTGGTTGTTGGTGTACACACGGCGCGGGATGCAGAGACGCACAAAGTCGTTGCCACCGAAACGGTTCTGACGTGTGACCGGGTCGCGGTCGGCCAAAACGTAGCCGATTTCGCAGGCACGGATGCCGGCTTCGAGATACAGCTCGCAGGTCAGCGTCTGAGCGGGGAACTCTTCCTTCGGGATGTTGGTCAACACCTTGTCGGCATCAACGAAGATGGCGTGACCGCCAGCAGGACGCTGGTAAGGAATGCCGTACTCGTCGAGCTTGGCGGCGAGGTAATGCACTTGCTTAATACGGGTCTCGACCATGTCGAACTCAATGTTTTCCTTCAGACCGACAGCCAGAGCGTCCATATCACGGCCATTCATACCGCCGTAGGTCAGGAAGCCCTCGAAGGGGATGCAGAACAACTTGGCACCTTCGTACCAGTCCTTCTTGTTGGTAGCGATGAAGCCGCCCATATTGACGAGGGCGTCCTTCTTGGCACTCATCGTCATGGCATCGGCGTATGAGTACATCTCCTTGGCAATCTCGCGGAGGGTCTTGTTCTCGTAGCCCTTCTCACGGGTTTTGATAAAGTAGCAGTTCTCAATGAAACGGGCGCTGTCGACAACAACGGGCACGCCATATTTATGGCAGAGAGCGCAGGTTTCGCGGACATTCTGCATGCTCACGGGCTGACCGCCGACGGTGTTATTCGTCACAGTAAGCACCATGAAAGGCACGTTACCTTTGTTTTCTTGCAGCACCTTCTCGAGCTTCTCGAGGCTGACGTTGCCCTTGAAGGGGACTTCAAGTTGGGTGTCGTAAGCCTCGGGCACGGTGACGTCAATAGCGAAAGCTTTACGGCTCTCAATATGACCCTTGGTAGTGTCAAAGTGGGCATTGCCAGGGATGACCATGCCGGGCTTCACAAGATAGGAGAACAGCACGTTCTCGGCAGCGCGGCCTTGGTGGGTCGGGATGACGTACTCAAAACCAGTGAGTTCGGTGATGGTGTCCTTCATATGATAGAAAGAACGGGCACCGCCATAGCTCTCGTCGCCCATCATCATTGCGCTCCACTGACGGTCGCTCATGGCGCCGGTGCCAGAGTCGGTGAGCAGGTCGATGTAGACATAGTCCGATTTCAGCATGAAGATGTTGTTGTGGGCCTCTTCGAGCCACTTCTCGCGTTGTTCGCGGGTGGATTTCTTAATGGGTTCAACCATCTTGATTTTCCACGCTTCTGCAAATGGTAATTCCATGATATTGTTTGATTTAAAGATTTATTGATTTATAATTTAAAGATTTGGGAGTTTTTGAAAACAATACATCTGAAAGAAAACAACCTTCTTCCTGAGCAGATGCTCAGAAACGGTCACGTTCCTTGATGTTCAAGTAAACCATATTACCAAAGATGTGGGGCATATCAATAATAAGGTGCTTTCAAAAAACGCTTCAAAGATAGGGATTTTTTGGGTAATGCAAACGGTTTGGACAGGATTTTTCTTATTTTTGCCCAAAATTCACAAGCAAATGAAGAAAACACTCTTGACCCTATTAATGGCCTTTCTTGCCAATCTGACTTTTGCCAGCAGCATCCTCATCGAAAGCTTCGAATACGCCAACCACGACCTTGAAAAGCCCGTCGGCTGGACCTGCGATGACAACTCTTGGCTCTGCGGCTACCTTGAAAAAGACCACAACCGCATTCCCCATACGGGAAACTGGTATGCCTTCAGCGATACCGAAGACGCGTGGATGTACATGCCCATGTACCTGATTCCGAGCATGAGATATCGCTTCACCTGCTGGGCAATTTCGGATGGCGACCTTCAACTTGAATTCTGGGCTGGCTCAACTCCCCATCCTGACGACATGCATACGCTTCTCCTCTCCGAGACCATAGCAGGCGGAATCTACGAAAAGTATTCGTCCTACGTGGAGACCATTCCTGATAGTTGCGAGTATATTGCCATCCACGCCATCGGGCAGCAGGGCTGTTATCTCACCATAGACGACATCGAAATCGACATGGTGGAACAATATGCCTTTGAGGCTGAACCTATCACGGGCGACACGGCCATGTATCCCGGTTCGCAGGCCATTTTCCACTTCCTCATCCACAACACCGGTTACGACCCCGTCGATGTCACAGTTCATCCCTCCAATGAGTACTTCACTAACATCAGCTTCTATATGGATGGAGTCAGTGGCATGACCTTCCCCACCCAACCCGACGAAATCGTTAAAGTGACCACCTATGCCACCCTCCGTCCCGAAATAGAGCCTGGCACGGTGACTTGGCTAGACATCATGATGACCATTCCTTGCGGCTGCAACACGGCTATGGTCACCTTCTGGGTGACACCTCTCGATCCAACTGGCATTTCAGAAGACAACACATCAAATACCAGCGTATTCCCCAATCCAACCACAGATTTCGTGACTGTTGAGGCGGAAAAGCTACAGCAAATAGCATTGTTTGATATGACCGGCAGAATGCTCCACAGCGTTCCTACGCAAGGCAACAGTCAACAACTGGATTTGAGAGGACTTCCAGCTGGAACTTATGTCATTATGCTTACCACTGAAAGCGGTTCGAAAAAGCAAACTATCATCAAAAAGTAATCAATACAAATCAAATCAATATGCTTAAAATCAAAACTTTACTCTTATCCGGTCTTCTGCTCATCGGCTTGAACACGATGGCTCAAGATGAAAATGAACAACGCGTCGGCGCCAACTGCACGAGCATCATGGTGGGCAAGAAAGCCTCCGCCGACGGCTCCGTCATCACCTCCCACACCTGCGACGGCCGCTACCGCACCTGGATGCGTTGGGAAGCCGCTGCTGACCACGAAAAAGGCGAGATGTACAAGGTCTACAAAGGCACTATGCATACCGAAGACCCTTTCGACAACCGCAACGTGGAACTGGCAGGCGAAATCCCTCAGGTGGAACACACCTACGCTTATCTCAACACCGCCTATCCTTGCCTCAATGAGAAACAACTGGCTATCGGTGAGACTACCTTCTCTGGCCCCGACACACTGGTCAACAACAAAGGCATGTTCATGATCGAAGAGTTGGAGCGCGTTGCCCTGATGCGCTGCGACAATGCCCGCGATGCCATCCAACTCATCGGCAAATTGGTGAAGGAATATGGTTACGGCGACGGCGGCGAGTGTATCACCATCGCCGACAAGAACGAAGTGTGGCAGATGGAAATCCTCGGTGAAGGTCCCGACAAGATTGGTGGCGTGTGGGCAGCCAAGCGCATTCCCGACGACGAAGTTGGCGTCAGTGCCAATATCGCTCGTATAGGCAAACTCGAGCGCAAGAGCAAGGACTTTTATTGCTCCGACAACTGCGAGGCCGTAGCG
>DAIOUZ010000178.1:0-3783 GCA_036759285.1 Candidatus Limiplasma sp.
TGTGGCAGGTGGACGCAGCTACATCGCCAAGCTGTTTGCTGATGCCGGTGCCGACTACATCTGGAAAGACAATCCATCTACGGCCAGCGTTCCCATGGATGCCGAGAGTATCCTTGCCAAGGCGCAGCATGCCGACTATTGGCGTGTCATCAACTCCAATCCTTTCCCGATGACCTATGCGTCTTTGGGAAAAGAAAGCCCTGTCTATCCGCTTTTCGATGCCTATAAGAAACGTCAAATCATCGTCTGCGACATCATGAAAACGGGCTATTTCGAGCAGTCGCAGTGCGAGCCCGACCTGCTTCTAGCCGACTTCATCCATTTCTTCCATCCCGAGCTTTTGACGGGCGAATGGGAAGGTTATCAGCCGAAGTATTATCACTTAATGGAGGAATAAACCTACCAAAAATGTGAGATTTGTGTCATTTTTTTGGCGGTGTGTCTGAAAAAATCCTATTTTTGCCCTGCAAATCGTGTGGAATAACCACATATATTGCAGTTAACGTATTGATAATCAGTAAACAACAAGAATTATGCGTAAACATGTTTTGAAACTAATGATGACGGCACTTCTGCTGGCATGGGTCATGCCGTGTGTAAATGCTCAAAATGCACAGGATGAAAACGAGTCTAAGAATGATAAAATCGAGATTGGCTACATCCTTTGCGAAGGCAATATGGTGGTTAGTCCTGACGATTTCGACGCTTCGAAACACAAGGCCATTGGCGTGGTGTATAATGTTGACGATTCGGGAGAACATGGTTGGGCCGTTGCCTTGAAAGATGAAGGTTTCTTCGCTTGGGGCGGTTATGGTGATGACACCGAATTGGAAAACTATTCCACCAGAGGCTCAGCAGCTGATGATGTCGACGGCTTAAATAACACAAAGACCATCCTTGAATTAGAAAAAGACTATCCGGCCTTTAGCGCTGTTGATTTTCAAAATGGTTGGTATTTGCCCGCCGCAGGTCAATTGAGGAAACTCTATAAGAATATCAAGGATGTGAATGCCGGTCTTGAAAAAGTTGGCGCCGAGATTGTCAAGCCTTACGGAGTGACTTATTGGTCGTCAACAGAGTATTCTGACATTGATGCTTGGTATTTGACCACCATCGGTGGTTTGGAACACACCTCGGATGGCTATTTTGACCATAAGAATGGCATCCGTATTGTCCGTAGCGTGAGAGACTTCTAAGTCTTGGACGTTCGCAATAACGACTAAAATACGAGTACCCATTTCATCATTGGAATGGGTACTTTTTTATTTGCTTTTCAGAGGACAACTTGCCGTGCAAGAAGCGCATTTGCTATGGTTCACGGCTTTCTTACCGTCGTCACCGCAGGAGCAATTGCCCTTTCCCGACCGTAAGAAGCGAATGGCGACAATGACCATTGCCAACACGACCAGCAGCACTATGATAGTAGGCAGGTTCATGCGATGACAGCGTTAGCAATGAGATAGGCAAACCAAGCGCAAATCCAAGCCACTACGCATTGGAACAGGATGATGAACAGCATCCATTTGGTGCCCAGCTCACGACGGATGGCGGCCACAGCTGCCACACAAGGTGTATAGAGCAGGCAGAATACCAACATGGAAACGCTAGTGATCGTGGTGAACAAAGGCATGGCATTGAGCACCTCCAAAGTAGCTACCACGCTCTCTTTGGCCATGAAACCGCTCACCAAAGCCGTGACGATTTGCCACTCGCCCAAACCGATGGGACGGAAGATAGGTGCAATCCATCCGGCCACAGTCGCCAACATGCTGCCTTCGCCATTAGTGACCATGTTGAACTGGAAGTCAAAGGTTTGCAGCAACCAAATCACCAAGGATGCGATGAAAATCACGGTGAAAGCGCGCTGCAGGAAGTCCTTGGTTTTGTCCCAAAGCAGGTGGGCAACGTTCTTTAGGCCAGGCATGCGGTAGTTGGGCAGCTCCATCACGAAAGGTGCTACATCACCTTTATCCCCAAACCACTTGGTGAACAACGCGGTGACGATGCCAACCAAAATACCCAGCAGATATAAGCCGATGAGCACCAGTCCGCCATGATGCGGGAAGAACATGCTGGTGAAGAAAGCGTAAATCGGGATTTTGGCCGAACAACTCATGAAAGGTGTCAACAACACGGTGCGCCAACGGTCGTGAGTAGAGTGGAGAGTGCGGGTCGACATGACGGCGGGAACGGTGCAGCCGAAGCCGATGAGCATGGGCACTATACTGTGACCAGTGAGGCCAAGCTTACGCAGGAGACTGTCACTGACAAAAGCCACACGGGCCATGTAGCCACTGTCCTCCAAGATGCTGAGGAAAAAGAACAGCAATATTATTATAGGTACGAAACTCAACACGCTGCCGACACCGCCAAAGATGCCGTCGACCACCAGTGATTGCACGGCTGGGCTGACATCCCAACGGGCCAACGCATCGCCACAAATACCAGCGAGCCATGAGATGCCTTGGTCGAGCCAGTCCTGCAAAGGTGCACCAAGGGCGTCGATGGAGAGCCAAATGATGCCCATCATCACGAGGATGAAAATCGGGATGGCCGTCCATTTGCCAGTCAATATCTTGTCGATGCGACGGCTGCGTTGGTATTCCTTGCTCTCCTTGGGCTTGATGACGGTTCTGTCGCAGAGCCTCTTGATGAAGGCAAAGCGCATCTCAGCCATGGCAGCGGCACGATCGAGGCCGCGTTCCTCTTCCATCTGCACGACGAGGTGCTCCAAGGTCTCCTTCTCGTTTTGTGAGAGTTTCAAGGCTTCCATGACGATAGGGTCTCCTTCCACGAGTTTGGAGGCGGCAAAGCGGACAGGGATGTCGGCACGTTGGGCATGGTCCTCGATGAGATGCATGATGCTATGCAGGCAACGGTGTACAGCGCCGCCGTGGTCGTCCTTGTCGCAGAAGTCCTGACGAATAGGCGCTTCCTGATATTTCGCGATGTGGATGGCGTGGTCGACCAACTCATTGATACCTTCGTTTTTCGCGGCGGAGATGGGCACCACGGGCAGACCGAGTATCTGTTCCATCTCGTTTACCATGATGCTGCCGCCATTGTTGCGCACCTCATCCATCATATTGAGTGCCAACACCATAGGTATTCCAAGTTCCATCAGCTGCATGGTCAGGTAGAGATTGCGCTCGATATTGTTGGCGTCCACAATGTTGATGATGGCCTTAGGCTTCTGTTGCATGATGAACTCGCGTGAGACAATCTCTTCAGAAGTATAAGGTGAGAGGGAGTAAATGCCAGGCAGGTCGGTGACTGAGGTCTCGGGATGCCCTTTGATGACACCGTCCTTACGGTCGACGGTGACGCCAGGGAAGTTGCCCACATGTTGGTTGGAACCTGTCAGTTGGTTGAAAAGGGTGGTCTTGCCGCAGTTTTGCTGTCCGGCAAGGGCAAACGTCAACTTGGTACCTTTGGGCAGCGGAGTTTCGTGTGTCTTGTCGTGGTAGATGCCTTCCTCACCTAAGCCTGGGTGGGCGTTGTGGTCGGGAAGGGAGGTGATGTATAGTTGTTCGAGGTTGTTGTCTTTCTCTTCGGTTGGGATGTCTTCGCAGGGCACCACTTCGATGAGGGCGGCATCGGCTTTGCGAAGGGTGAGGGCATAGCCATGGATCATCACTTCCATCGGGTCGCCCAAGGGCGCGTATTTCACGATTTTGATGAACGCATCGGGGATAAGGCCCATGTCGGTCGCCTTTTCGGAGAACCGGGCGGACCTCCTTTCCTCGTGGGAAAAAGAATATGACCTTCAGTGCGAGAAACTCA
>DAIOUZ010000178.1:3793-6664 GCA_036759285.1 Candidatus Limiplasma sp.
ACAGTTTGCTGTTTCGTTCCAGTAAATCCGTAATGGGCATAGCCGTGAATCATCACCTCCATCGGGTCACCAAGGGGGGCGAATTTCACCAGTTTGATGACGGCATCGGGGATGAGACCCATGTCCAAGAAATGTTGTCGGCGCGAGCCTTCTCCGTTGACGGCCTTGATTTGGGCGGATTGTCCGATAGTCAGTTTATCGAGGGTAGTCATATTCGCTTCTGTTTGAAGTTGCAAAAATAGAAAGAACTCCGTTGCCCTCCAATCCTTATTTATAATACTTTTTTCGCAAAATCATCCTCATTTATAGTGAAGGGGAATGGTTTTTGTAATAATGCTGAGTATATCACAGGCGTTTTGACAAGTTCAACAAACTGAAACAAATAAAAAATCTAAGGTCCTTGATGGCGTGGAGTGTCGAAGGGCCGATAAAAACGAAAAACAATGAAAAGACTGCTCATCATCGCAATGCTCGCACTTATGACGATGCCAGTGTGGGCGCAATCAAACGACAATAAGCCCGGGCTTCACAAGGAGAACTGCACCTTCGTCAACAAAGACGGCAAGACTTTCAACCTTTACGGCAAGGTGAAGATCGTGGAGAGTTTCCCTGATATCAAAGTCCAGATTGTAGAATCTTTCGAGGATTTGGATGTGAAGATTGTGGAATCTTTCCCCGACCAATGCGGAAAAGTGAAACTGGTGGAGAGCTTTCCCGATGTGAAAGTCCAGATTGTCAACAGTTTCCCTGATATCAAAGTGAAAATTGTAGAGTCGTTTCCAGGGGTGAAGAAATGAGCTTGTGCGCATCTAAAATGGGAAAAATCCCTATCTTTGCCGCAAATTCAATTCTTTGACCTATGAAAGACAAAAAGAGAATCATACTGCGGATTATCGTATTGGGGATAATCGTTTATCTTTTCTATCGCAACTTCCATAATAAGCCAGATCAACAAGTTGATAGTCAAACTACTGCATCTGAAACTGCTGCATCCGAGGCCGAAATAGTCATCCTTTCGGTTAACGACATACATGCCAATATCGACCTATTTCCCAAGTTTGCCTCGATGGTCGACAGCCTACGTGCTATTTATCCCGACATGCTGCTGTTTTCGGCGGGCGACAACCGCACGGGCAACCCGATAAACGACCAATATGACCCTGTCAATTACCCCATGATTGAGTTGATGAACCGAACGGGGTTCGACCTTTCCACGGTGGGCAACCACGAATGGGACGGTGATGTCGACAACCTGAGGAACGATATTAAACGGGCCAATTTCCCTTTCCTTTGTGCCAATGTCTTTGTTCCTGAGACGGTTAATCTTGATATAAAGCCTTTTGTGACCATGGAGCATCAAGGCGTGAAGATGGCCGTGGTGGGTATGATAGAAGTCCGTCACGATGGCATCCCTGGAGCGCATCCGGATAAGTTGAAGTTGGTGAGCTTCAAAAATCCTAAAGTGGTGTTGCCTGATTACAAATACCTTAGAAACGAGAACGATGTGGTGATTCTGCTCTCGCATTGCGGTTTTGAGGATGATTTGGAACTGGCTAAGGCCAATCCTTGGCTCGACGCTATTATTGGCGGCCACAGCCATACTTTGATAGAACAACCTTCTGAGACCAATGGAGTCTTGATTACGCAGTCAGGTTCGCATTTGAAATATGCTACTTTGATGAAGTTGAGAGTGAAAGGCCATAAGGTTGTCGGTAAGGAAGCTATTGTTCTGGATGTCAACAAAGTACGGAATAGAAAACCTGAAATCAAGAAGTTGGTGAATGAATTCAATGACGCACCCGCCTTGAATGAGCCTATCGCAACGGCGAAGACCAAGTTTGAGACTTCCGAGGAGTTGGGTTGCATGATGACCGATGCCTTTCGTGAGATGAGTGGCGCTGACTTCGCTTTCCAAAACACGGGCGGCGTTCGGGTCAATTACTTGAAACAAGGTCCCATCACCGTGAAGGACGTCTACAGCATCGACCCGTTCAACAACGATGTGGTTGTGTATCAAATGACTGGCAATCAGGTGAAAAAGTTTATCCTCGATTCCTATAGGAAAAACGGCGGTCATCCTTCCTTCGTTTCTGGCATGACTTATAAGATAAGTGACGATGGTAGGAGCGTCTGGGTCAACATGGATGGTGCGAATTTCTCCACGAACAAGGTGTATAAGGTGGCTTTCAATAGCTACATGGCCTCTACGGTCAACATTGAGAGCGTCGATGAAGGCCGGAGCATGTTCAAAACTTCTGAGGAAATGATCATTGATTATTTGCGCAAACATAAAGTGGTTGATTATCAGGGTGTAGCTAGAACGCAATAGGTTGTTGCGCTTGTTTGTTGAGCGTGTCGGAATAGCTCGAAATAAAAATGTTTTTGCAGGAATTAAAGAGTTTTTGTAATTTTGCGGCTCGAAATTTTTGAAGATTGAAATCGAAAAAGATGAAAAAAGCATTATCGATTTTTGCAATGGCTTTATTATTAGTCAGTTGCGGACCCAAGAAAAAAGAAGTCAAATTGATTCCTGCCGAAAACTTCAATACGGTAGTGGATGGCAAGAATGTTTCACTTTATACGATTCATAATGGTTTTCTGACGATGCAGGTCACCAATTACGGTGGTCGTGTGGTGGCACTTTGGGCTCCTGACAGACGTGGTAGTTACGAGGATGTGGTTTTGGGTTACGACCGTATCGAGAAATACATGAACAATGAGGGTGAACGCTATCTTGGTGCTGTGGTGGGTCGTTGTGCTAACCGCATCTCCAATGCTTCATTTACTTTGGACAGCGTTACTTACCAGTTGCCTAATAACGATGGCGAGAACACGCTTCATGGTGGTCTTATCGGTGCCGATAAGCGCGTT
>DAIOUZ010000179.1:0-2365 GCA_036759285.1 Candidatus Limiplasma sp.
CTTGAAGTGCTCGGTATCGGTGGTAATCTCAAATTCGAGGCCCAGCAATTGACTGAGCATCAAATCGAAGATATACATCACGCGCCCTGTGACTTTCGGAACAAGAATCAGCATTTTCATAGGCACAAAAATAGGATGATTTTCGATACAAAAGGCAAAAAACCGAAAATTGTTCCAACTTCGCGAAAACAATGCCGAAAAGTTGTAACTTTGTCGGTTTAAAACATAGGCTTACCCGATATGGAAAATTTCGTCGTATCCGCAAGAAAATACAGGCCAGTGACCTTCGACACCGTGGTGGGTCAGGGCTCCATTACTTCAACGTTGAAAAATGCCATCCGCAACAACACGTTGGCCCAGGCCTTCTTGTTTTGCGGTCCGCGTGGCGTGGGCAAGACCACCTGCGCCCGCATCATGGCCAAGACTATCAACTGCCTCAACCCCACGGAGAATATGGAGGCCTGCAACGAATGCGAGTCGTGCCGTGCCTTCAACAACAACGCATCGTTCAACATCTACGAACTAGACGCTGCTTCTAACAACTCTGTCGAGGACATCCGCAGTTTGGTTGACCAGGTGAGGATCCCGCCTCAAATCGGGCAGTACAAGGTGTACATCATCGACGAGGTTCACATGCTTTCGGCTGCGGCTTTCAACGCCTTCCTGAAAACCTTGGAAGAGCCCCCGGCGTATGCCAAGTTCATCCTAGCTACTACGGAGAAGCACAAAATCATCCCCACCATCCTTTCGCGTTGTCAAATCTTTGACTTCAAGCGTATTACGGTGGATGACATCGCCAAACATTTGGCCTATGTTGCCCAAAGCGAAGGTGTTACTGCCGAGCCTGAAGCCTTGAATATCATCGCGCAGAAAGCTGATGGCGCCTTGCGTGATGCGCTCTCCATCTTCGACCAAATGGTCAGTTTCTCGGGCAAAAACATCACTTACAAGGATGTCATCGACAACTTGAATGTGCTGGACTACGACTATTATTTCCAAATCGTCGATCATATCCTCCATGGCAACACAAGCGATATTCTGCTCATCCTCAACGATATAATTAGCAAAGGCTTTGAACCCCAACATTTTGTGAGCGGTATGGGCAACCATCTGAGAAGCCTTTTGGTGTGCAAAGATCCCATCACAGTGCAGCTTTTGGAAGTCAGTGAGCAATTGAAGCAACGATATCTGATACAATCGCAGACCTGCCCCCTGCCTATCTTGATTAAGGCATTGGAAATCAACAACCAATGCGACATTGACTATCGCGCAGCCAACAACAAACGTCTTCATTTGGAGATTGCCTTGCTGAAGATGTGTGGGTTGTGCAATCAGGCCTTAAACATGCCGGTGGCGCAGGCACAGCCTGTGCAGATGCCACAGAATAGACCTGCGCAAACTACAAACCCTACATTAAGTAGCGGCGTTTCGACAGGCTCAACGACCGCTCAACCTGCCAAGGTCCCTGAGCCTGTCGAAGGGCCGACCCAGAATACAACAGTTTCACAGCCTCAGCCCGTTTCACAACCTGTTAGAAGCGCACAACCTAACGCTCCCGTTTCGACAAGCTCAACGTCCGCTGCGGCCACTCAGCCTGTTGTCCGTCCTCGCGGCACTACCAGCAGCATCAGCATCAACAAAGCCATGCAGCAGGCTGAGCAGAAGGCTGAGGAAAAGGAGGAAACATGGGATACCCCTTTCACGCAGGAGCAACTGACCGCTTCGTGGGCTGATTTCGTCAATCGATATAAGAACGTCTCGCCTAACTTTGCGGCGGCTTTGGGAAAATACACACCTAAATTAATAGGTCGTTCCGAGATTCATTTCAGCGTCGACAACCTGCTCTTTGAACGCGACACCGAGGGAATGAGTGCCTTGAAGCACCATTTGAAGAACAGTTTGCACAACAACCAATACCAACTCAAGCCTGAGGTGATGGAACGCCCTGCCGAGATTGAGGCCTACACCGACAAGGACAAGTTTGAGAAGATGGTGGAAGAAAGGCCTTATTTGAGGACTTTGCAGACGGAATTAAAACTGGAGGGGGACTTATGATGAATGGAAAAGAGATTCCCCTGCGGGGAATGGCGAATTGCCATTATTTACAAGCGGCGGCCTATAACATCGACCCACTTTTAAACGGTTTCTGCCGCCGCTTACATACAAAAACACGATCCTCCATTACCGAAGGGAAACTCAAATCTTTAAATTTTGAATTTTAAATCTTAAATTACAAATAATGAAGAAAAAACACTTTGTAGCCATGACAATTATCTGTACAATGGCAGCCGGCTGCGCTGAGAAGGCAGTCGAGACACCCGAACCCCAGAAAGAAGTTGTTCCGGCCATCGAGCTGAGCAACATG
>DAIOUZ010000179.1:2375-6304 GCA_036759285.1 Candidatus Limiplasma sp.
AAAGACAGCCGAGGCACCTGAGCCCGAAAAGGAAGTCACTCCCGCTATCGTAGTGGAAAACATGGACCAGTCCATCAATCCTCAAGATGACTTTTTCCGCTATGTAAACAACGAATGGTTGAAAAACAACCCCATTCCGGAAGAATACTCCACCTATGGAGCCTTCACCGAGATTGACCAACACAATGAAATCCTTATTCAGGACATCATCGATGAGGTCTCTAAGGACGTAAATGCTGCCCAAGGCAGCGTCGCACAGAAGATCCGTGACTTTTACAATGCTGGCATGGACACTGTGGCTATCAACGAGCGCGGTTACAGCGAGTTGTTACCCTATTTCGAAATGGTCGACGGCCTCACTGACAAGGCTCAACTGGCCGAACTTTTGGGCATGCTTCACAGCGACGGCATCGGCGGATTTTTCTATGCTGGTGGTAGCACTGACCCGACCAACGCCGACATGGTCATCATGCATCTCTATCAAGGCGGTCTGAGCTTGACCGATCGTGACGACTACCTCAAAGAAGAGTCACAAGAGATGCGCGACAAGTATGTTGAGCATGTCACCAAAATGTTTGAACTCACCGGCACCGATCCCGAAGCTGCCGCCGCAAAAGCCAAAGCCATCCTTGCTCTAGAAACGGAGTTGGCCCAGAACTCAATGAGCCGTGTTGACCGCCGCAATCCTGACCTCACCAACAACAAAAGAACACGAAAAGAATTGCAAGCTTCAACGCCCAACTTCAATTGGGACAATTACTTCAACGCTGCTGGCGCCCCTGCATTCGACGACCTCAATGTGGGCATGCCCGACTTCATCGCTAAACTCAATAAAATCATCCTCAAGACTGACCTGAACACTATCAAGGACTACCTGAAATGGAAAATCATCCATGGTAGTGCCTCCATGTTGAGCGATGACCTGTCAGACGAAAACTTCAACTTCTATGGTAATTACCTTTACGGTCAGGAAGTGCAGCAACCCCGCTGGCGTCGTGTGCTGAATTCCACCTCCGACTGTCTGGGTGAGGCTGTCGGTCAGCTCTATGTTGAGAAATACTTCCCTGCCGAGGCCAAAGAGCGTATGCTCAACCTTGTCGGCAACTTGCGTTTAGCCCTTGGCGAACGTATCAAGAAACTCGACTGGATGAGCGATGAGACCAAAGCAAAAGCTTTGCACAAACTCGACTGCTTCAATGTGAAGATTGGCTATCCCGACAAGTGGAAAGACTACAGCAAATATGAAGTCTCGCCCGAGTCTTATTTCCAGAACGTACACCGCGCCATCCGTTTCGAAAATGAAAGAGACATGGCTAAGATCGGTAAGCCCGTCGACAAGGAAGAATGGTTCATGACACCTCAGACCGTCAATGCCTATTACAGCCCTGAGATGAATGAAATCGTGTTCCCCGCAGCCATCCTTCAGCCCCCGTTCTTCAACATGGATGCTGACGATGCCGTCAACTATGGTGGCATTGGTGTGGTGATTGGACACGAAATGACCCACGGCTTTGACGACCAAGGCTGCAAGTACGATGAAAAAGGTAACCTCAACAACTGGTGGACCGAGGAAGATGCCACCAAGTTTGCAGAACGCACCGCCCAGCTCGTGAAACTCTTTGATGAGTTTAATGTCAGAGGCTACCAAATCAATGGCCAGCTCACCCTTGGTGAAAACATCGCCGACCTCGGAGGCCTTCCAGATGACCGATGAAGCCAAAGCCAACCAAAGCATCGACGGTTTCACGCCTGCGCAACGCTTCTTCATCAGCTACGGCACCATCTGGCGCAACAACTCACGTGACAAATACATCGAACGTCAGGTGCTGACCGACGTCCATTCTCCTGCCGAAGCCCGTGTGAACCGCACTCTCGGCTCAATGCCGCACTTCTACGAAGCCTTCGACATCCAGCCTGGTAGCAAAATGTACATTGCTCCCGAAGAGCGTGCAGCAATTTGGTAATCACATCAAAAGTTAACCCTATAATATCAAAAGCCAGCCTTCAGAAATGTCGGCTGGCTTTTGTGCTGAATCACTATTTCAACACCTTTGCAGCAAGTTCCATCGCTCGTTCCACGGTTGGAGCCATGTCATAATATTTGTATTCTGCCAAACGGCCACCGAAATAGACATTTTGTTCTTGCTCGGTTAACGCTTTGTAGCGGTTATACAAAGCTGTGTTTTTCTCGTCATTTACAGGATAATACGGTTCCATTCCCTCTTTAAACTCAACACTGTATTCCTTGGAAATCACCGTTTTAGGGTTGTCGTAAACAGCCTGACCAAAACATTCAAAGTGTTTATGCTCAATGATTCGGGTATAAGGCACTTCCCTCTCGGTATAGTTTACTACCGCATTGCCTTGGAAATTAGGCAAGTCCAACGTTTCTTGTTCAAAGCGGACAGTACGATATTGAAGTCTGCCAAAACGATAATCGTAAAACTCGTCTATGGGTCCTGTATAGACCACATTCTCTGCAATCGACATCAAATCTTCTTTGTTCGCAAAGAAATCAGTATTTGTTCGTGTTTCAATGCCATCCAACAAACTATCAATGAGTTTGTTGTAGCCGCCTATGGGGATGCCTTGATAAGCATCGTTGAAATAATTGTTGTCGAACACAAAACGCAAAGGCAAGCGACGAATAATAAATGCAGGCAACTCGGTGCAGGATCTACCCCATTGCTTTTCGGTGTAGCCTTTGATGAGCGCTTCGTAAATGTCCTTGCCAACTAATCTCAAAGCCTGTTCTTCCAAATTGCGCGGTTCTCCTATTAAACTTGACATCTGCCTCTGTTCCTCAATCTTTCGCAAGGCCTCTTCAGGTGTTGTAACGCCCCACATCTGATAGAAAGTATTCATGTTGAATGGAAGATTGTAGAGTCTTCCTTTGTAATTGGCGACAGGACAATTCGTATAACGATTGAAAGGCACAAAATGGTTCACAAAATCCCAAACGTCCTTGTTTGAAGTATGGAAAATATGGGCACCATATTTATGGACATTGATGCTTTCCACCTCCTCGCAATACACATTGCCGCCAAGATGAGAACGCTTGTCAATAACCAAGCAACGTTTCCCTGATTGTTTTGCCAAATGGGCGAAGGTGGCTCCGAAAAGGCCAGAGCCAACTATGAGATAATCATAGCAAATTTTATTCTGCATGTCTCGGTCGATTAAGATAATGAATCACAACTTCAGGTCCAAGTGTATCACTTGGAAATTGATCTACATATTGTTGAATGGAATCCGTATAAAAATACTCGAAATCCTGGCCGTGGAATAAGTCATACATAAATTTACGTGTAAAATGCAACACATAATCAGCATTTTCTACCCATTTAGTAGAGGTTTCAATATTCAATTCCATTGGTCCAACACCATAGCCAATTTCTGCCATACATGATGGATATAAATTTGCAGTATGCGGAATAGCATCCCAAAACCGTCATAATACTAATAACCGCAAACACAAAACAATTGACATATTTATTCAACTGCAACGACAATATAACAGGTATTAGTAAAAGCGCAAATGGTATCATAAACAAAAAATAATGAGGTCCACCAGGTACGAAGAAAAACTGTAGCATGAACCCTCCAATTCCAAAAAAGCATAATAATGCTTCGCGCCATTTCCTCTGCTTGAAAACAAAAGGAAGTAAAACTATTGCTACATAAATAATCGGTGCTATTCGATTTATAAAAAACAACATATTATTCCACAAACGTGCCAATTTAGTTACA
The DNA here is from genome assembly GCA_036759285.1 of Candidatus Limiplasma sp. Lineage (GTDB taxonomy): Bacteria > Bacteroidota > Bacteroidia > Bacteroidales > F082 > Limimorpha. The sequence goes on from DAIOUZ010000179.1 coordinate 6,126, forward strand.
AATGTAATTTCTCTTCCCCAGTAAGCGTCCATCAAATCAGTTCCGTAACCGTTAAACAAGATAGACCGATATATATCTGTTCCCCAACACGCTAAACCAATGAATAAGGGCAAACTATAACCAAGCAAATAGAAGCCCACTTGTTTCCATTTGTTAGTACCAGTCGTAGTAACTATTAA
>DAIOUZ010000179.1:6314-6658 GCA_036759285.1 Candidatus Limiplasma sp.
AAAAGAGCAACAAGCTAAAATACCAACTAAAACTTGCCATGCAGGATGATCATCTTTCCATTTCAGGAATAGGCTTATCGCCAAAAGTCCCCAAAAAACACTCGGGATCTCAAAAAGAACAACATTTCCTTGCGGCCAATGCGTCACAATGAAAAACAGCCAAGCTACAAATGCAGCAATCCATCTATTTGCACCCCATTTTCGAGAGATATAGAATAGGCACGCTGCACATCCACAGACATACAACCAATGCACAGCCAAGTAGAACGGATAACACCCATAAGGTACATGGAAGAGCCATTTTAATCCTAAATTGATATAAAACCACAATGGTGGATAATTAA
>DAIOUZ010000180.1:0-6564 GCA_036759285.1 Candidatus Limiplasma sp.
AGGGTCGAAGGGCCGACTCCACAGGTACTAACCCCTTCCCCTTGTCCGTCACGGTCTCCACAAACAACTCGCGCTTGATGGTGAAGCCCGCCTCATCACTCTTGACCTCATCAATCGGGACGAAATACTGACGGAACAGGCCGCCCCAAACCAAATGGTTGGTCGGGTTGTTCACGGTGAGCTGTTGCATCTCTTGTGTCACCTCGTTGGCATTCCAACGGCGTTGGATGAAGCCTGTTCCGGCCACGCCACCTTCGGTATAAATAGGTGTGTTGCCAAAGCGCAGCGTGACTTCCTTGCCCTCGGCGAACCAGTCGCTACCGCGAAGCAGAAGTGCGTATGTGGCCTCCAGTGTCGAAGCGGAGTTCTCCCAACGGTCGAAACGCTTTTTCGACAACAGCCACAGACGCATTCGGTCAAGCAAAGCGTCGTCCTGCTCAATTTCCGCAAAGGCAGCCATGATATTGGCATGAATCGCGACATCCGACTCGAAGGTGAAATAGTCTTTCTTCCAATACATCCCGACTTCATCGTTTTGTTGGGCGCGTTCCTTCAAGGATTGCGTGATAAGCTTGGCGGCATCGGTTTTCCCGTTGCGGTAAAGCACCAAGGCAATCTTGGCTTGTCTATCGAAATTATAGGTTTTCCAGTTCTTTTCCATTAGTCCCAGGTAGTAGGTCTTGGCCTGCTCAATGGTCAAAGTCGGGGTCTCTTGATCAAAGAAACTCAAGGCATAGAGTTCATCAACGATAGACGTGTTGAGGATAGGTTCGATTTTGGATTGCTTCGCCTTCTGGTAGGTGTCGCTCACTTCTTTTTCCACAAAACGCACCGCCTTTTTGACGATGCCTTCGGCCTTACTGGCATTCGAATTATTCAATGAAGACAAGGCCCCCATCTCCTTCAACTTGCCGAAACCCATCAAGATGCGCGTGGTGATGAAGGGACTTTCGGGCATCATCTCCATCCACGACCAGCCACCTGAGTCTTTCTGCTGCTTCGACATGACGTTCAAAGCCTTGGTCTGTTGTAGAGGCAAACGGAGAGCATCGAACAAAACGGACAAGCGCGAACGCTGTTGGGCCACATTCTTGGCTTGCATCACCCAAGGTGTTTCCTTCAGCAGGATAGCTTTCAGCTCCTGGTCTTTCTCCAACTTCGAGAGCAAGGCATCGGGTGTCTCCACCTTCCACTTGCGGATGTAGGCCATCAGCTGCGGGATGTGATCGGAAATGTAGGCCGACAAAGTGTTGGCATAAAACACATAGAAAGCATTCTCGGCACAATAGGTGCTGATGCCGTCGAGATAAGGCAACGGTTGCACGGCATACCACACAGGGTTGGTGCTCAGGTTGAGCGTCAGGCTTTCCTCACGCTCGTTGTCCTTCGGATTGACAATGGATTTTATATCTAACGTCTGTACCGTATCGGCTTGCACGATGAAGGGTAAGGTCTCGGTCATGAATACCTCGCTACACAATACGGGCAGTAGGTGTTGCTCGGCATCGCTGTACTCGCCTGCGTAGGCAATGAAACGGAAGGACAGCAAGTCCAACCCTGGACGGGCAGCTACCTTCCAGCGCACTTGCATGCTGCGCCCCGGCACGATCTCTTCCATCGGAACGATGGCTTTGGAAAGCAACAAGTTGATGGGCTCCATGGTAGCGGCATCAAAGATTTCAAGTTTGGCCTTGGGTGCCACAGCCTCGTCGCCCGTGTTAATGACATTGGCCACAAACCACAACGTATCGCTGTCATACATGTATCGTGGCATATCGGCCATAATCATCATGGGTTTGGAGGTGGTGAAGCTATACTCCTTGAAGCCCGTCTGCCGTTCACGGTTGTAGGCCAATGCCATGAAATGCCAGCGGGTAAGGGCATCCGGCAAGGTGAAGCTAAAACTGGCGCTGCCGTCCTTATCGGTTTTCAGATAGTTGAAGAACGCCGTCTCGTTGAAGTTCTCGCGAGGCGCAACGAGGAAGCGCTCCATCATCATGCGCTCTTGCTCTTGCTGCTCCACTTCCTGCGAATTTTTGTGACCAGGCCAAATGTATTCGTAATTGGAGCCACTTCCTCTTATGCTGCCGACCTCACCGTCAGAAGAGAACACGCCGCCCACTTGAGCTGCCACGCCTTCAGCCGAACGGTTAGGTAACTTGGCGATTTCCTCCGCTGTGATGCTCGCACCTGACCTTGTGTTGTCTTTCGAAACCAAAGGTATCTCATAATCGAGGACACACACTTCGTTTAGGCTAATGGCTCCCGTGATCATCTTGATGTCATAGTAGGTGATCTTGTTGGAAGGAATGACGATGCTCTTCAAAATATAGGGCTTGTAGCCGATACAACTTGCCTTCAAGTCATACGTTCCCGGAGGAATCGGGTTGATGTCATAAAAACCGTCGAAATCGGAGCTACACCCAGCTATTTGTGTACCACTCTTTTCAATAATGATATTGGCAAAAGGCACAGCCTCTTCTGTGTCATCCGTGATTTTGCCTTTCAGCCTGCCGTGTGGACCTTTGCCATCGGCTTTTGACCATGATCCTAAAGACTCATAATACACTCCCCTCTGAGAATGCGACCTACGGACGTAGATCACGTCGAAGAAAGGCGCATCGGAAGGCAAGGAGAAATTGAACAACTGGACTTGGTAACCGTATGAAATGCCCCTCGTGGATTCATTGGAAAAGTAAGTTGTTGGGTTGGCGTTGAACGCACTGGTATAATAGCTGTAAGGTTTCAGGTTCAGTGACCACTTATGCTCTAGGAAAGCATCCAACGAAGCATCGTACATTCCCGTCAACACAGCTGATTTCACGGGTTTGCCGTTAAGGTCACGGACGGTCAGATTCCAGGTTTCTTCGGCTCCGGGACTGAGTTTGTCGCGCACCGAGGCCAGTTCCACCTTTAAATCGAAATTGTCGTAAGGCACATCAACGCAATATCTCTCGATGCGGGAACAGTTCTCCTTATAGGAACCCACCAGCAGACACAGCATACCGCGATCGCTTTCGGTGACCACATACGGCAAAGTCACCAAGCCTTCGCTTACCTCCACCCATTGGTCCATACGGACCTCTTCATCGTCGTGGACAAGTTTCAGCCAGGTCCCGACCTCTTTGGCCGAGCTGCCCAAGGTGATATGAATCGTGTCGCCAGGCTGGGCTGTGGTCCTGTCAACTTGAGACCAATACAACTTGGTTACGGGCATCTTCCCCGTCTTTCGGTCCGACACGATGAACTGCTCTGTCAGTGTGGCCAAAGTGTCGTCGAGACTCTGCAACTCCAAAAGGTATCGGCCTGGTTGAAGTTGGAGGAAGTCATCGATATGTCGTTTTCCATCCACCTTATACTCCGTCTCGCTGACCAAAGTTTTCGCGTCGTTGGGATAGAAATCATAGGTGGGGAAAAGTCGTGCCAGCTCCTCATCGCTTATGATCTTTCGGTCAAGGTTGACGTTATTATGCATCGTCTCGAAATAATCAATGCGGTCGGATTCCTCATAACGATACAGCTTTTGCGACACACGGCTTTGGGCGGGTTCGCCGCTCATGTTAAGCACCTCGATGCGGTAGTTTCCGCCTTCTGTCTTTTCCAACAAGCTCGGCAAGTTGCTGCTGATGGCCACTTCGTTATAGCCTGCACTAAACGAGAATTTCTCCTCATGTGTCTCGCCTTGGGCATTGGTCGCCGTCACCTCAACAGTGTAGATGAATACCGGTTGCAACTCGGGCTCGATTTTAGCAGCTGGTTTCAACATGAAATTAATATGGAACTTGCCGTCGCCATCCGTGCGGGTTGTTCCTTGTGCGATTTGCTCGTCGTTGACATAGGGATAGGTTTGCCCATAGCAACGCCATGGGAAGGATGTCGTGCGCTCCACCCGATAACGGCATTCAACATCGTCTAAGCCGAAACCCGCGTAGGCTTTCACACTACCTTCAACGGCGACCTCCTGATTGAGTTTGTACTGCTCTTTCGGCTTGTCGAAATCGACCTCAAAAGTAGGGCGTTTGTATTCCTCTACACGAAGATAGCAATAAACAAACCCCAGGTCGACACTCAACTTATAAACGCCATTCGGCCCGTCTTCGGGGATGACAAAAGAGCCGCTGAACGAGCCATAATTGTCTGTCCAAACCGTCTGGCTACCGATGACTTTGTTGGTATCATAAAAGCTTACCTTCCGCTTTTGATGGCTCACCAAAGTCTCTTTGTTGTTCTTCGTTCTGGTCACCACACCGTGATAATAAACGGTCTGTCCGGGTCGGTAAATGGATCGATCGGTAAACAAAGTGGCAGTGGTATAACCCGGGTCGATGGTGAAATAATAGCCATAGCCTGTCGAAAAATCCAGATCCTCAAGGGTGTAAAGCACATCGTCGCCATGGCGCAGGCGACCGACTTCGCCGCCACCGGCACCGGCCTCTGGAGCAGGCGAACATGAAAATAGTTGTTGACACCCCTGCTGAACCTTACTCTTCCTTCGGTATCCGACTTTTTTCTGCTTACGACACGCTCTTCTCTTATACCTTTCCTAAACCCTGTTCTCAGACACTCCACAGTGACCCCTTCCAAAGGTTTTCCCGTCTTGCGGTCGATGGTGATGAGCGTATTCTCCTCGTCGGTGATGAAAGCCAGATTCGACACCTGAACTCCCAGCATCAAAATCTTATCCTCGTCTTGGGTGTTCCGTTCGGGTGTGACCAAAAGACAATACAAGCCTGGCTCGACAGGTGGCAGTGCCACCAAGGTGGAATGCCACAATAAATCCTTCTCTTTAGGCAGGTTTACGCGATGCTCAACGGCGGAAGTCTTCGCCATCAGTTTTCTTTTTTGGGCATTGTTCCACCACCTCGTGTTTTCAAATTCTTCCTCGCTGACTTTCACCATCTTGAAATAGGCCCGTTTCCCATTGCGATAGCGCAGCACCAAAGGAATGGCCTCATTGGCCAGCTGCACGTTGTTTAAGGAAACATCCAACTGCGTCGCATCCAGATAATCCAACAATTCCACGCATCCTTCGGCAGCATCAGAGTCGGGGAACTTGTTTAGAATTCCGCGACAAATCTCGCTGGCTTGATAGTAATTGTCGCTGTTCTCGTTTGGATTGGAACTCCGCATATACTGTTTGGCCAGATTATCGGCGCGTTCCAAGGCAATGTCCGCCGACAGCGGATGTGCTTCATGCGCTTCTTCCAACTGACCCAAAGCCTTTTGATAGGCATTGTCGTCCTGCAATATCGCATTCACAAAACGAAAGCGGTTGAAGTCGTTGTAAATCAGTGCTTCTTCGTTACCGTTGTCCAAATTATTGGCGATCAGTTCCTGATATATTCGCAAAAGGCGCAACACAGCGTTATCATCCTCGGCCAAGTTAGCTGTAGCAAAGCCCTCGGCGGGCAACCACCAGTCGTCAGTGTTCCACTCTGAAGGTACGTCGTCACCCGAGGCCACCGACTTATAATAGGTCGCCACCCGATGGAAGACAAAGTCGAAAAGGGTAGGCTCGTATTGGATATTCACGATGTCGGGCATGGTTTCATTCTCAAACAGCATCAGGAAATCCTGCATTGGGGCGCGTTTCAGCTGGGCTGTCGGACGCAAGGCCTCAGCAAGATGTGCATCGATGGCCTCGCGAAAGTTTCCTTCGCCCCAATAACGCATTTCCGTTGAATCAAGGTTGCCTTCTATGTAGGTGTTGCGCTCGATGACCCATCTTGAATCCTTCCATATACTGGCATAGCAGCGGGCGAGTTCCGTATGGAGTAGGGCCGCCTGAACGGTATCCAGCACAGTCACTTTCTGTTTTGCAAAACGGATATAGGCCTCTTTAGCATTGTTTTCCTCCGTCAGCATCATGATTTTCTGCCGAAACAGAAGGGCTTTCAGCAGCTGCATCTGGTTGCCTTCCACCAAAGCCTGATTTTCAATGCTATCCAAAACCGAAGCTGCCGAGAGGGGCAGATAGTCCTCAATGTAGTGACCCACTTTGTTCCAGCGGGTTTCATAATCAGCAGACTGGGCACTCGCTGACAAGCTCAAAAACGCGGAGAACAAAAGCGTCAAAAATAAGTAACGGTATTTCATTTCGTCAGTTTTTATGGCGCAAATATAGAATAAAATTCAATTCATCAATATATTTTTCCGTTTTATTTGAATTTTATCTGTTTTAATCGTAATTTTTAGCCCCAATAGATATGTCATCCCTGCGCTAGACCGTGCGGTGGCATGGGATCTATACCTGTTGAGGCCGTCCTTTATGGTTTTACTTCTTTTAACCGCCGCGCCTAGATTCCATCCTTCCGCACTTGCCCTGCGGGAATGACATGCGCGGCTGGTTTTAACAGGCTTCAGGAAGCATGTCATCCCTACGTTGGCCGGTGCGGTGGCATGGGATCTATGCTTTCTGAAGCCGTCAAATCAAGTTACTCAAACAAATCCTTTCTTTCTGGATTCATAGTATCTATTAGTCTTTCTTTTTCTACTCTAGATAGACTCTTTATCTCCTTCTTTCTAACAATTGCCTGATCTATCAATCCGAAATCTTCATAGTAT
>DAIOUZ010000181.1:0-1877 GCA_036759285.1 Candidatus Limiplasma sp.
CGGCGAGGCTCACCGCTACTTTCGCCAGTATAGGACGGGTCGAAGGCCAGTGCCACGAAGCCACGTTCTGCCATCCGCATGGCATAGAGGCCGCTCGACTGCTCCTTGACGGCACCGAAGGGACCGCTCACGGCAATAGCCGCCAATTTGCCTTCGGCATCCTTTGGTGTATAGAGGTCTGCGGCCAACGTCAGACCGTATTGTGTTTCGAATGTCACCTTGCGGTGGTTCACTTTCTCGCTCAGCGGGAACACCTTGTCCCACTCCTGCGTGAGGTTCAGTTCTTGTTTCATTTCTTCTTTTTTAGTTTCTGTTGCTTCTGTTGTTTGCGGTTGATTGTTGCAGGCGGTCATGAGTGCTACCACTGCTGCCAGGATGATTGTTTTTTTCATGGTATCAATAGTTTATTCTTTTTTTCCCGTTTTGAATCACAATGCCTTTATAGCCTTTGGGTGCAATCTGCCCAGTAATGGTGTAGGTTGTTCCTTCGCTGTTTTCTTTAGGTGATAGTTCTTGAATCCCTGTATAGATGGGCTGCAATGAAAGTGTAATAGCCACTTCGCCTTCACCTGCCTTGACGAAACGACGCACCTCGTCAGCCGACAAGTTGTCGAGTTTGCCGATGCGCGTATAGGACCAAGAGTTGCTACCATAGAAAATGCAAATGTTATCGCCGTTGTATAAGACAATGTCGCCCGCAGAAGTGGTGGTTTGGTGGTCTGCTGTGGGGAACGACTGCCCGACATAGCCCACCTTCTCAAAGTTGCCGTAGTCGTGTGCCACGTAGGTGATGTTGTCCGTTTGCAATGCAGCGACCAAGGCCCGTGTGCCAACATTGTCTTCCATCGTGACGGTATGCGTCTCCTCTCCGATAGTGATATACATTGTCTCTTCCATTGTCTGTGCAAAAGTCTCGCTGTTTTTAGAGCAACCCGTAATCAGTAGTGCCGCAAATAACCAAAGCATCTTTTTCATTTGACCTAATTCTAATTACGCTTGCAAAAGTACACTCGTTACTTGAAAGAGGTATTACACAAATTGGCTAATTATATACCAATTTCGCAGAAAATGTATTTAAATAATGAAAAACAGTACCATTTTTACCTTGTTTTGCATAATCTTCGTAACTTTGCGTCGCAATGAAGAAGATTCTGAAAGTTGATAGTCCCAATGACTTTGCCCGATTTGTGGAGGCTCCTGTGTTGCATCCGCTGATCAGCATCATCCACTTCGACGAATTGGCCCCATTCCGTCATAGCCTGAACAATTACGGTGTCTATGGACTCTTTATCCAACGCCAATTTCCCAAAGATCTCTCGTATGGCATGAAGACCCTGCAGGTGAGCGATGCCTCGATTATTGCCGTTGAGCCAGGACAGATTGGCGGCTTGGAGGACAATGGGGAGCGCATCTCGCTGAGCGGATGGGTGCTCTTGTGGTCGCCCGAGTTGCTGCACGGCTCCGAACTGGAACGCCAAATAGAACGCTACCAATACTTCTCTTATTTCTTCACAGGCTCGCTACAGATGGAGCCCGATGAATGGAACTGCATCACACAACTGCTCACCCAGATGCGACAAGAGTTGATAACTCACGAGGATTCGCCCTCGCTCAGAAGCATCCTGTTGGGCTATCTGCATCTGATACTGGAATACTGCAACCGCATCTATCTGCGTCAGCTCTCTGAAGAAAATAACGGCGGCAGAGACCTCTTGAAACGCTTCCATGACCTGCTGCAACATTATTTCCGCGAGAATCGGCAGCTGTCACAAGGCCTGCCCACCGTCGCCTATTGCGCCTCAGAGCTGGCTTATTCGCCTCGTTATTTCGGCGACATTGTCCACAAAGCGACAGGAGGAACGGCCATCGGTTATATC
>DAIOUZ010000181.1:1887-2819 GCA_036759285.1 Candidatus Limiplasma sp.
CTTCGATTTTCCCCATCATTTCACCCGCCTCTTCAAGAAGATGACTGGCCTCACGCCTAGCGAGTATTTGGGGAAATAGCTGGGTTGAGAGGGTATATTGGATGATTATTTATCATGGCTATTATGGATTTTTCGGGAAAAGTTTCACATTTTGCGGTTTTGCTTCAATTCTTAAGAAAACAATCTACATCGCAAGAATCGCCCTCAAGTTTGTATCCGTAAATGCATGCCAAATCATCAACTTGATGGGTTTATAGTCTTCAAAAAGCTGTTTAACAAACTCTATCTCAAAAACAATGCGAATGTCATTTTCATCGCATTCTTGGCGAATTTCATGTTTGGTTCCCACACGTGCCACTTTGATTATATACAAATCCCGAATCCCTTTACCTTTAGTATATGGCATGAAATAATAGAGCTTATTCAACTTAACGGTTGATGGAAATCTCTTTCCTGTGTAGTACAGCTTGGCATTTTGTTGGTTAAATGGGTCGACATTTTCGCTAGTAACCAAACTTACCAACACATTTTTTGAGTCATCAAGGTCAACATTGTTAACACGCTTTCTTTTTCTATAAACATTTCTGATGATGTCTTCGGGATAAGCCTTTTGTATCTCAAATAGGTCAATGGGAAACAATTCTGGTGGTAGCATCTCATTGGCTATACGATTTGCCTCTTCGAACTGTGACTCTTCAGGATTTTGTGCATCAATGTCATTAAACAGCCTAATTAGAGAACGTCCTATTGCGTATGCGAGATTTACAGGCACGGCATTGCCAATTTGTTTGTACTGATCTGAAACATTCCCTTCAAACACCCAATTGTCTGGGAAGGTTTGAATACGGGCATATTCTCGAACCGTCAAAGGACGGGTTTCTATGGGATGACAACGCTCCGTTTGTTTTTGGGCTGGAGCACATGTCAGGGTT
>DAIOUZ010000181.1:2829-4163 GCA_036759285.1 Candidatus Limiplasma sp.
AGATGCTTCGTTGTATACGATGTCAACCTGTCATTGACAAACGGCGAGCCATTCCGGTCTTGCCACCTTCTAAATAGAAACTGCCACCCATATAATTCTTTTGCTCATCCTCTGGTAAATCGCGCCAATCGCCACCTTCTGGAACCATTGCCATTACACGAGCTTTCTTTTCTGGATAGGCTTGCCCCTCTGATTGAGGAACATCGCAATCGAAAAGATCTCCTTGATAAAACGCATCACGCAGCGTCATCACGCGACGATAAGGGTCTGGCCATTTGAAACGAGCGCCAGCCTCAAAAATGTCGTTGCGAATAGCTATCAGTATTAATCGTTCGCGTTTTTGAGGAACTCGATACATGATAGCCTTTAGAACACGTGGCTCAACCAAAGTATAACCCAATTCTGCTATAGCGTTTCGGATGATTTCAAGCGTTCTTCCGTCATCGTGGGACAATAATCCCTTCACGTTTTCGCCCATAAACACTTTGGGCTGTATTTCTTTTACGGCACGAGCCAATTCAAAGAACAAAGTACCACGAGTATCGTTCAAGCCGCCTTTCTTCCCTGCATAAGAGAAAGCCTGACACGGAAAACCGCCAGAAAGAAAGTCCACTTTGCCTTGAAGTGGTGTAAAATCGACTTGATGAATGTCTCCTTCCAGCACATTCCATTCAGGATGATTCTTTCGCAAAGTTTGGCAGGCCATCGGGTCAATCTCGTTAAGCAAAACATGACGGAATCCTGCCATGTGCATCCCTATAGCCAAACCACCAGCACCAGCAAACAATTCAACTGAAGTGTAATCACGCAAAGGTGCCACATGGAATTCTTCGTCCCAATGGGTATTAAGCATCATTCTGACAGGTTCGACATCCGTGAGATCCTCCATATAGAAACCTTCTTTGCCATTTTCGTTCTTGTGGTAAGGATATATGCCGCTCTTGCCCCATTTTTGTGCGGTGGCAAGAGAGGTACCTGTTAAGTCGGCCAAATTCGATGCAGATAGAAATGTCGGCATTGCTAGAAATTTTCAAATCCTTCGTATGTTTTAAATGCAAGCAGATACAGGCTTTTAAAGAAGTCGGTCTTGTCTAACTCGTCATATACAGTGTTTTTGAGCTTCGCAGACTCATCCTCTGCAATCACATCATCAAGAATATCAGGAAGAGCTTTGCATAATCGAAAGAAAGCGTCCTTCTCGTTAAAAACGATCTCATAAAACTTATCAAGCGAAACACGCAGAATCCTGTCGTGTGAGAATTGACGGCCATCTACTGTTACATTCCACTTCCTTTTCTGAGAACGTTTGGCAATAACTTCAACAAGCATACAAG
>DAIOUZ010000181.1:4173-6538 GCA_036759285.1 Candidatus Limiplasma sp.
GGTCGCCTTATCGTCCATAAGTATCTTATCCTGCATCTTCATATAGGTCTTTTGTGAAGCGGCTGAATTCATTGTGTTATGCTTGTTTTTCATCTCAACATAGATGTGCAGATCATCATTCAAAACATCGAAACCTCCTTTATCGCCATTGGCAGGCACCTCCCATCCATTTCCAGCTAACTTAAACAGGTATTGGTGAAAATAGCCAATACGGTTGTTGTTAGTTTTGTCAATCTGACGGATACACTCCGATTCTATAGTCTGAGCCATAGTCTGACCATATATTTTTGAATCGAACGTCAATTTGATTGGGTCGATAATGTTCTTGTTGAACTCCTTCAAGTTGATACTGCGCCTATATTGCAACACGGTTTCTTTGACATGATTAAAGATGTCTTCATCTGAAATGAAACCAAGATTATACGCTCTCATTTTTATTACTTTTTTTCTGAATTACAAATTGCTCATTTTCTCTTTGAACGTGAGTTCTTGCGAAATTTCTCAATCTGCCGCAGTTTCTGCTCCCGCGAGTAGGGATGCAATGACATGCGTAGAACCTCCCGTTGAGCAGCCATACTGTTCTGCCGATGAAACTCGTTTATATACAAGCCGTTGTGTGATGAATTGTTCTGCATGCGACTCCAATTATCGTCCAATGATGCGCAAAAATACAACTTTTTTCAAAATGTCGCCATCGGTTCATTCATTCACTGAACGAACTTGGTGAAGCCCCTAAGTTCCGTGATGCAAAGTCATAAATAATCCGCAATCCAAGCCTTTGCCTGAATTGCGGATGTGGAATGATAGAATGTCTCTTTGGAATGGCAATGACATCCTTTTTTGGCAGTCGTCTTACTGCAACTAATATGTACTGGCTTGCGATGAGGTGAACCTCCACTGGCCGTCTTGTTTCTCAAGAGTAAAACGCAAACGTAATCTCCAAGTGCCGCGACTGCCACCAAATACTGCCGCTGTCACGCGACTTTTGCCTGTCAGCGTTGCGGTGTTGCCCTTTATGGCGATGTCCATCTCTTCATGCTCTGCCGAATAATAGTTGAGCGTGCCGTCGGCAATAGCACGGATATATTCTGCTTTCGACTGCCGCATGCCGGTCATGTGGATGAGCACAAAATCGTCGGCGTGGACGTGATTTAGTGTCACCGTGTCCTTAGCCACCATAGCCTCATACATTTCTCGGTAAAGGGCTTCTATTTGCTCTTTGTCAGTCTTTGCTTGCATGATTATTGTCGTCATTCCAAGAAACAGTATCGTAATAAGGCGGTTCATTAATGTGTAGCCTTGAGGTATTGTAAGTCTCCATACCAGTAGGATGCCGTACATCCACCGTCAATCAGAAAATCGGCACCGCTGATGAAACGCCCACGGCTTGACATCAGGAACTCTGCCAAATCTCCTACTTCATCAGGCGTTCCGGCTCGACGGGCGGGCATCCCCTCGATCATCTTCAGGTAGCCATCCTTGCGTGGACCATGAAGTTCGTCGTTGGCCAAGGGCGTGATGATGATGCCCGGGGAAATAGAGTTGATGGTAGCGCCTCGTCGTCCCCAACGGGTAGCCTCGTACATCACGCGAAGCACATTGCAACGCTTCGAGTATTGATAGGCTTTTAGCGTGTCGTTGATTTCCTTCAGGAATGGCAAATCCAACAGTTTGTCAACAGAAGTTGTGGCTAAGGCGTCGTTTTGTTCCTGTGGTAAGGCGGACAGACGATGACCGCTCTGTGAAGAGATAATCACACCTGAACCATCCTCGGCAATCACCTTTCCAAACTCCTCCAGCAGTACGCTTGTGCCATATAGGTCAACGCGAAGAATTTCTTCAACGGGAGCCTGCGAGGGTGACACGCCAGCGGCATTCACAACATTCGTTACAATACCCTTGCTGGTAGCGAACTCCACCAACTTCAGAATATCTTTCTTTGAACCAAGGTCACACTTGATGGTTGCGCACTCAAAGCCAGCATCCTCCAGAGTCTTTGCAGCTCGCTGAGCGTTCTCTATGGAAAAGTCAGCCAGCACAATGAGCTTACCAGCCGACACTCGGCGGATGATTGCTTGCCCGATGCTTCCAGCACCCACCAAAACGGAAACTTGTTTCTTCATTTGTCGATGCTTATAATGGTGTACTGGCGGCTTCCGAGACCTATCTTCTCGGCGTGCTCGATGGTGTGGATTCCGTGACGGCTCTCGATGCGCTCACGCATGGAGGCTATCTCGTTGTCAGCGGTTTGTTCTTGACCAAGGACGAGGTCGATGCAGGCTTGGTCGAGGGCTACGGGGTCGGTGCTGGCCATGATGCCCATGTCTTGTAGTGCCACAGGTGTGGGATTGCCGTTGCAGTCGCA
>DAIOUZ010000182.1:0-1208 GCA_036759285.1 Candidatus Limiplasma sp.
AGCGTCTCTTCTCCAGCAGTAGCCTCGGTACTTGCTTTTGCTGGATATACACCGAGCCATGCACGCTGATTTCAGCCGAATCTTCGCCCGTGAAAGAGTGGGGGGCTTTGAAAAACGTCACCAGCACCTCGTCAAGCATGTCGCCATGGTCTACAATATGGCCGTAATAGGCTTTGTTTGCAACCATTTTACTCTTATCGAAAGGCTTGTCATTCTGCATAAACAGCTGACTGACAATGGATATGGCTTCTGGGCCAGAAATGCGTATAACAGCAATGGCACCCATGCCGTGAGGTGTGGCAATGGCGCAGATGGTATCGTTGTCAAAAACCCGATTTAACATAATGTTAGAAGGGCAGGTCGTCCACACTGTCTTCCGTTGGCGGATAGAAGTCTTGTGCTGGAACTGCGGCAGGTGGTGTCTGGTGCATCATGGGCTGCTGGGCGGGTTGTGCAGGAGCGGCAACAGGGGCAGTTGTGGCTCCGACAGGATCGAAGCGCCACACGCGCACATCCGTGTACCATTTGCCATTGAATTCACGTGACGAAATCTCAATCTGCGCTTTGATGGTTTGACCTGGCGCGAATTTCTGAATCTCGTCGATCTGGTTCGTCCAGCAGGTTAAACAAACTGTACGAGGATATTGCTCCTCGGTTTCAATGATTAAATCTTGTTTGCGCCAGGGACCGCGGGCGCTTGTTCCTTCGGTCAGATTACCGAGTCTGACCACTTTTCCGATAATTTCCATAGTATGTGTGTTTTGATTTAAAATTCAAATATTCAAGGATTTAAAGATTCAAAACTCAATAGGATAAACCTGAGAATTTTGAACTGCAAATGTAATCATCATTTTGGGATTTACAAGCGAAAATCAGTGGGAAATGGCAAATTTTAGCCTTCTTTTTGATTTCGCACTTTTTGAAAATAATACATATTATGTTAAATTATAGAACTGATATGGTAGAAAGCATAGATTCCAGGCCCCGCCCTAGGCAACGTTGGAATGACATGCTTTCTGTAACCATCTCTCTAGAAAATATTCATCGCAATCACCGCACAAGCCTCCGCGTCGGCAATAGCATTATGATGGTTCCCCGCTAAGTCATAACCGAAATGTTTCGCCACGGTTTGGAGCTTATGGTTCTCCAACTCTGGAACCAATTGTTGCGAACCAAGATGCGTGCAATAAAACTTGAAATCCGGATAT
>DAIOUZ010000182.1:1234-2306 GCA_036759285.1 Candidatus Limiplasma sp.
GCGCTCATCGAACGAAATGCCATGCGCTACCATCGGCAAACCTTTCACCTTATCCTTTACGTGGTCCCATACCTCGGGAAACAAAGGCGCATGATTCGTGTCCTTATAGGTAATGCCGTGCACTTTGGTCGTCCAAAAGTCGTATCTGTTTGGCACTGGCTTAATGAGGCTGTAAAAACGGTCAACAATCTCATCATCTCTTACGATGACCAAACCCATACTGCACGCACTTGTCACCTCGCCGTTGGCACCTTCGAAATCAATGGCAGCAAAGTCGCGCAGATGGTATTTGGGGATGTACGACGGCCATTCTGCATCAGGCCAATCAGCACCTTTTATCTTTTGTTTATCGCGGTTCCAAAACATATTGGGTGCAAAATTACGGAATTTGTGCAGTATTTCAGAAAAATAATGCTAACTTTGCCCCGATTAGTAGGATAGTCCCCTACCCTTTTGAAAAGTAAGTTTATTTAACTCGTTATAAATCAACTAATAAAAACTATTATGGAATTAAAAGGTTCAAAAACAGAAGCCAACTTGATGGCTGCATTTGCTGGCGAATCGCAAGCCCGCAACAAGTACACCTACTACGCCTCAAAAGCGCGTAAGGAAGGCTACAATCAAATCGCCGACCTCTTTGAGGAAACGGCGCGCAACGAACAGGAACATGCCAAGATTTGGTTCAAACTACTTCACGACGGCGACGTGCCCGATACCAAGACCAACCTCAAGGATGCCGCAGACGGCGAAAACTACGAGTGGACCGACATGTATGCTGGCATGGCCAAGACCGCCCGTGAGGAAGGCTTCACCAAGATTGCCGTTCTCTTCGAACTGGTGGCCAAAATTGAGAAGGAACACGAAGAACGCTATCGTAAATTGTTGAAAAACATCGAAGACGGTATTGTGTTCTCACGCGAGGGTGACACGGTATGGCAATGCTCCAACTGCGGGCATATCGTCATTGGCAAGAAAGCACCACAAATCTGCCCCGTATGCAATCACCCACAGTCTTTCTTCCAAATTAAAGCTGAAAATTATTGAATAAGTCGGCCCTTCGACAAGCTCAGGG
>DAIOUZ010000182.1:2316-6464 GCA_036759285.1 Candidatus Limiplasma sp.
GTTGAGCCTGTCGAAACGCCGATTCAATGATTATAAACATCAAATAAACAATTATCAACTAAATAACTATCAACTATGAAAAAGTACGTTTGCGACGTCTGTGGTTATATCTATGACCCAGCAAAAGGCGATCCCGACAGCGGCATCGCTCCCGGCACCCCATTTGAAGCCATCCCCGACAGCTGGTCCTGCCCGCTTTGTGGCATCGGCAAGGACAGCTTCTCTGTTATGGAATAATTTGGTTGTAGGGCTGTCGTATTACGGCAGCCGCATTCATGGAATAAACCAATGCGGCTGCCACGGTGTGACAGCCCTACAGACTGAAAATTATTGAAAACCAATGGATACCAAAGCATTATTCAAAATAGGTTACGGCCTGTATGTGTTGACCACCAATTACGACAACATCGACAACGGCTGTATTGTCAACACGGTGATACAAGTCACAAGTAACCCTCTGCAAGTGTCGGTGACGGTCAACAAGGGCAACTATACCCACGACCTCATCAAGGACAGCTGTGTGTTCAATGTCAACATGTTGACTACCGAGACGCCGATGAAGGTCTTTGAGCACTTCGGCTTCCAATCAGGTCGTAAAGTCAACAAATTCGCCGACTGCGAGGCTGAGCACCGTGCCGTCAACCATGTGCTCTACATCCCGAAATTCACCAATGCCTATCTGGCCTGTCGTGTCACCAAGAGCATCGACTTCGGCACCCACACCATGTTCATCGCCGATGTGCTGGATGCCCAAGTGCTTTCGGACAAGCCTTCCCTCACCTATGATTATTACCAAAACAACATAAAACCCAAACCACAGCCTCAGGAGAAACCCAAAGACGGCAAACGTCGCTGGGTGTGCAAGGTTTGTGGTTACATTTATGAAGGTGATTTCCTCCCTGATGACATCGAGTGTCCGTTGTGCAAACACGGCAAAGAGGATTTCGAGGAGGTTTTTTAGCTGTAGAGACGGTGTGCACACCGTCTCTGCAAAACAAAACAACAACGACAATTATGCAACAAATCCAATTAACCGAAAACATTTATTACGTTGGTGTCAACGATCGCCACACCGACATGTTTGAAAACCACATGGAACTGCCTAATGGCGTTTCTTACAACTCTTATCTTATTGTGGATGATAAGGTTGCCTTAATCGACCCTGTGGAGGCCAATTTCCTTGAGGAATACCTCTTCAAGGTGAAGTCAGTGCTGAAAGGTCGTAAAGTAGACTACCTTATTATTAATCACGATGAGCCCGACCACAGCAGTACCGTTGCCGCCGTTTTGCGTGAATATCCCGAGGTGCAAGTGGTTGGAAATGCCAAAACCTTTGCCCCTCTCGAGGCTTTTTATGGGGCCATTGAGAACAAGAAAGTTGTGGCCGAAGGCGAAACCTTGTGTTTAGGCACTCACACCTTACAGTTCTTCATGGCACCTATGGTGCACTGGCCCGAGTCGATGGTGACCTATGAGCAAAGCAGCAAGATTGTCTTCAGCAATGATGCCTTCGGTGGCTTCGGTGCCCTCAATGGTGGCATTTTCGACGACCAGGTCAACCTCGCTTTCTATGAGGACGAGATGCGTCGTTACTATGCCAACATCGTCGGTAAGGTGGCCATGCAAGCCTTGAAAGCCATTGAAAAACTCAGTGCCTTGGAAATCAAGATGATTGCCCCGTCGCACGGTTTGGTGTGGCGCAGCAACCTCGCCTGGGTCATTGGCAAATACACCCAGTGGAGCAAGCAGGAATCGGAAGAAGGCGTGGTCGTCGTCTATGGCTCCATGCATGGCAACACGGCACGCATGGCCGAAATCGTTGCCCGAGGTGCGGCAGAGGCAGGCATCAAAGAGGTGAAAGTTTATGATGTGGCCAAGACTGAGGTGTCTTTCATCATGAGTGATATCTGGAAGTACAAGGGTATCATCATAGGTGCCTGTGCCCATTATGGCAGCA
Organism: Candidatus Limiplasma sp.; assembly: GCA_036759285.1. Lineage (GTDB taxonomy): Bacteria > Bacteroidota > Bacteroidia > Bacteroidales > F082 > Limimorpha. The sequence continues at coordinate 4,274 of DAIOUZ010000182.1, forward strand.
TGTTCCCCAACATGACCCTGTTGGTCCACGAAATCAACGAGTTCAAGCCGAAGGACAAGTGTTATGCCACTTTCGGTGGAATGAGTTGGAGCGGCGGTGGCGTAAAGACCCTCGCCAAATACGCCGAGGAAGGCAGATGGAATCTTGTGGCCGAGAGCGTTGAGGTGAAAGGTGCACCCATCCGCGAAGAGGATTGGGACAAGCTATACAATCTTGGAAAGACTGTAGCTGAGGCGGTGAAAAGTTGAGCCTCTTCCCTATCAAAAGAAAAACTCCATCTTTTAGGTGGAGTTTTTTTGTGCAATAGCTATGATAACGGTATCGGGATCATAGTTTCTTCCAACACTTCAACACGGCTTTTTCAACACCTGAAAGCTTGTTGAAAGTATAAGACGGATACTTAATTTCTTGACCGCCAAAGCCGAGATAAAAATGGGCAAGATTCTCATCATCAGAGCCTTCAAAGTCAAAAGTCATCGGTCGATTGGAATATTTCCGAATGACTTGATCCAACATATAAGTCATGGCTTGCTTTTCCTTGCCTTTTTCGTTGAGTCCAGAGAACAGGAAGGTGATGCGGTTGTTCGCTTTCATGAACAGCGCAGCGCAGAGTATCTCGCCGTCACCGATTTCGTTTACCCCAAGAACAAAGGCGGCCTTACGGTTTTGAGCCGTCTTGCCCAAACCCGTCAGGATGTCGTATTCAGCATCACCCCATTTGTCTAAAAGCGCCCCACGATTGTCCCTGAATAAGGCCACCACATGATAAGGAATCACATTATAGAGCAGTTGCAGATTGTTGTTCTCCGCCTTAGCCAGATTGCGTTTCGTATTGGTGTGGTAATTGGCGCGAATGGCTTCGTAATCTTGATTTAGGTCAAGTAATACATTTCTATGATATTCAATACCTTGTATAGGATTATCAAAAGTATTGCTTTCATTCAATCGAATCTCTGCAAAGCGGAATTTTTTAGGGATGGCATTCAAGAAAACGGTAATCTTGTCTGCAGTCATAGGCTGCTTTGAGAACACGCCTAATTGCTGCACGAAATAGGGCTGATAGAGGTAATTGACACCAAACTTTTTGCCGCCAGTCAAAGGCATAATGGATAGATAGTCATCTTCTACCAGTGCTTCCCAGCCAGGGTGGACAATGTCTAAGTACCAAGAATAGGCGTAAATGTTGCCACATTCAGCGATGGTGGCATCCCATTTTGACAGATTGATTTGGTTATGGGTGAGGTATTGTATCATTTTTTCATTTAATGTGTTAATGACGGCCCTTCGACCCTTCGGCCCTGCTCAGGGACCGCAGGCTCAGGGACCTGCATTATGTATTCTAACAGTTGACGGTACATTTCGGGCCAGCCGACCCAGCGTTTTTCGCCGCCAAGTGTTTCATTATGTGTCAAATAGATAAACGTCCCTCCTACCGCTTTTACCTCGTCGACAAGTTGCTTGGCAAGAGCAAGAGAGGCTTCCAAGTCAAGATTGAGGTAGTCGCGCATGGTGCCGTCCATAAGGGCAAAAGGATGCACGCGTAGGTTGGTCACCATGTCGTTTTCGAGGTCGTAGAAGCGGAAAGTATCGGCGATGCCCGCACGGAATCCCGCTTGTGAGGCAAAGCCCATCGTGTAGTCGTCGCTGATGTCCAACTCGATGAGTTTTTGGTAACTACGCGGCAAGTTCATCCTCAGAAAATGTTGGCGGCTCTTAGTCAGCGGACGATGTAAGACCTCCGATAGGTTGTTGATTTCCGTCCGCATCTTCTCGATGTCGAGATAGGACGAAAACGAAGGATGGATGCCCACATCGGCATAGTCGCCTAGATGCTTGATGAGGTTGCGGAAAGCCTCCTTGCGGAGTGATATGTTCTTGTCGTTGGTGTCGTAATCCCCGCAAAGGATGAAGTATATCGGCTTGAGTTTGAACTCTTTTTGCAGTTCAAATTGAAAATCGAAGGAGTCGAAAGGGTCTTTCCGCTTACCGCGCAACACTTGATGTCTTTCACGGATGCGCTCTCGGTCGCCAGAAGCCAAATCCTTTAAGAAACCACCCACCGTTCGGTAAATGCCTTTGTGCTTGTATGACCAAGCTGCATCGATATCGTAAGTCGGGACAAATGTAAACTTTGGCTTTTTGACGGGTAAGTCGAGATAAATGGCCTTCAAACGCCGACCTAAAGCCAAAG
>DAIOUZ010000183.1:0-1345 GCA_036759285.1 Candidatus Limiplasma sp.
AGCTCACCTGGAACTGGTTGAACTCGTTCACCGAATAGTTGATGTGGGCGCTGGGGAAGAAGTCGATATAAGGCTTGCCCCCGTTGATGGAGTCCGTGCCGTCGTGGGCATAGCCTTTCAGGTTGGTCATAATGTCGGTCATCTCAGCACGCAGGCCAATCTGTCCCGACCAACGGCCCCAATCGTTGCCCAAGCTGGTGTAAAGCGCGGCTACCTGTTCATGGTATTCGTAATCGTAGCAGTAGTCGCTCAAAGGATGGTATTGGCCCGTGCTATCCTGCTCCGTCACTTCCGAGAGGCTGGCGATATTGCGGTTGGTGTATTTGCCTCCAATCTCCCATTGTGCTTTGGTGAGGAAGGGATGCACATAATCGATGCTGGCCTGCAGGTTGCGCATGCTTTGGTCGTTGCTCGTCTTCTGATAGAGTGTCCACAACTTCTCGGTCATGTTTTTGTCCGGATAGAGTGTCTCGGTGATGTCGGAACCAGCTTTTTCTGCATTGGTGAAATAGCGCACGTTGGCTTTCAGGCTGCGGCCTTTGCGTTCAAAGGTCTTGTCGTAGTCCATCGTAACCTCATACATAGGTGTAATCTCTTCGTAATCCTCGGCACGCTCATCGTATGACGAAGTGCCCAACTGCGGATACTCGTCGTAGTATTTTACCACAGGATGGGTCTCCAATCTGCCCTTACGGTAAACAAAAGCCGCGCTGATAATGTCGTGGTCGGTGATGTAATAATCGGCTCCCACGCGCACATTGTGGCCCATGCGGCGCATACGACGCTCTGTCGTCTGGTCAGTGAGTTGAGTAAAGATGGTGTCGTTGTCGATGATGTCACTGAAACGCTTGGTCTTGTTCACACCGCCACCCACATTGGAGCGATTGTTAAAGCCGTAGCTGGCAAAAAGATTCCACCGTTTCAAGCGGTAATTGCCCGAAAGGCTGACGCCATACATCCAAGGATAACCCGTACGAATGTTGACCGCACCGTTGAAGCCTTGGCGCTTGTCTTTTTTCAGAATGATGTTTATGATGCCCGCCGAGCCTTCCGCATCGTAACGCACGGAAGGATTGGTGATGACCTCCACCCTTTCAATCATGTCGCCTTGCAACGTACGCAAGGCATCCTGTGTGCTCATGCCCGAGAGGCCCGATTCCTTGCCGTCAATGAGGATGCGCACACCATCGTCGCCACGCAGACTGACATTACCCTCCACGTCGACTGAGACGGCGGGGATGTTCTCCAGCACCTCGATGGCGTTGCCAGCCGTATTGGCCACGTCCTTGCCTACGTTGAAGACACGTTTGTCCAATGTCATCTCGTAGGTGCTCTGTTCGGCCAC
>DAIOUZ010000183.1:1383-6447 GCA_036759285.1 Candidatus Limiplasma sp.
AGCCTGCTATCGGGTGAAAGGTTGATTTTGCCCACGTCGAAAGGGTTCTTGGTGCCGTCGAGGTTGATGTTTTTATACTGTGTGATAAAGCCCATATATTGCACCTCAAGGACATAACGGCCTTTTTCAAGGTCGAGGGAAAACTGTCCCGTAGGCTCAGTGATGCACCCCGTCACAAAGGTGGAATCGGGAAGCGTACAGGCCCGCACGGTGGCATATTCCATCGGATGCCCAGTGGATTTGTCAAGCACACGGCCTTTCACTGTGATGGCATAAGATATTTGGACGCTAAATAATAGTGCCAAAACAAAAAGGATACTTTTCTTCATAAAAACTTCTGCTCGTTGAATTTGCAAAAATAGACTTTTTTAAACAAAACGGCTTTGGATTTGTTGGATAATTTTCTGAATTGCTGCGTTCCTCGCAATGACACGAAACGACAATCAGAAACAAAGTTCCCTGAGCTTGCGGTTGCTAAGCGCAGTCGAAGTATCGAAGGGCCGACCGAAAATGACGATGCTTCGACAAGCTCAGCAATCTTGTAGTCCTACATCGGATCCACATCTATCTGCACCTGAACCGACTTGTAGTCGGAATTCTGCTGGAACAAACGTATTTGCTCGGCAATCAGTTCCTTAATCTTCTGGGTGTTGTAGTCGCGACGGAACTTCACCATCATCTGCTTGATATACAGATTCTTGACTCTTGAAACCACAGGGTATTCAGGCCCAAGCAAATCCTGCTTGAAAATAGGCCGCAGCATCAAAGCCAACTCCGCCGCCGCAGGATTGAGTTTCTGGTAGTCCTTGTGCTTCAAACGGATGAGGATCAACCGATAAAATGGCGGATAGCCGAACTGTCTGCGGATGACCATCTGTTTCTCGTAAAGCCCACGGAAATCGTTGCGCAACACGTCCTGAAGCACAGGATGCGCCGGCTCGTAGGTCTGGATGATGACCTTACCTTGTTTACCCTTTCTGCCTGCCCTTCCCGCCACCTGCGCCATCAGCTGGAAACTGCGTTCGTGCGCGCGAAAGTCAGGGAAGGAAAGCATGTTGTCGGCATTGAGGATGCCCACCACCTTCACCGAGTCGAAGTCCAAGCCCTTGGTGACCATCTGGGTGCCCACGAGGATGTTGGTCTCATGGTCTTGAAAAGCCTCCAATATGCTCTGATAGTCGTTCTTCGAACGCGTGGTGTCAAGGTCGAGGCGAGCCACCTTGGCTTCAGGCATAACGAGGCTCAAGTCCTCCTCAATCTTCTCAGTACCAAAGCCATGCATCCGAATGTTGGTGCTGTGGCAGACGGGACATTCCGTCAGCACCGAGGTTGTGTAGCCACAATAATGGCAGCGCAACACATTCTGGCTTTTGTGATAAATCAAACTCACGTCACAGTTGATGCACTGCGGCACATAATGGCAGTCATCGCATTCCAAACGAAGCGAAAAACCGCGTCGGTTTTGGAATAAAATGGTCTGATTGTGCTCGTCCAAGGTCTCCTTCATCGCGTCGAGCAAAGTGCTGCCAAAGTCGGCCTTCATGGTCTTGCGTCTGCGCTCCACGCGCATGTCACTAAGGATGATTTCGGGCATCTGCACTCCACCAAAACGCTCCGTGATTTCCACCAAATGATAACGGCCGTTCAAAGCATTGAAATAACTCTCATAAGAGGGTGTGGCTGAGCCCAACACGATATTGGCCTTATGCATGGCCGCCAACACAATAGCCGCATCGCGGGCATTGTAACGCGGCGCAGGGTCGATTTGCTTGAAACTGCTGTCGTGCTCCTCGTCGACGATGACCAAACCTATGTCGGAATAGGGCAAAAAGATGGCTGACCGCGAACCGATGATGATTTGATGTTTGGGTGACTGTGTCTGCCCGAAATCGCGCACCTGCTCCCACACCTCAACCCTTTCGTTGGTGCCATAACGCGAGTGATACACACCCAAACGGTCACCAAAGTATTCTTTCAGACGATTGATAATCTGAGCGGTAAGGGCAATTTCTGGCAAGAGATACAGCACTTGCTTGCCTTGGTCGATGGCCTCTTTAATTAATTTGATATAGATAGCAGTCTTGCCGCTTGAAGTCACGCCATGAAGCAAAACGGGCTTGTTTTCTTCAAATCCCGCCTTGATGCCGTCATAAGCCTTTTGTTGGGCTTCCGTGAGTTGTATGCTGTCCACATCGGTCTGCACCTTGAATTCCTTCAATCGGCTGACCTTACGTTCGTAGACCTCAAAGATGCCTTTGTCGGCCATGCTTTTCAGTATCGTGGAAGTGGCATTAGCCTTTTGCAGCAAAGCCTTGGCCATGATGTCGTTGTCAGCATCGCCACCAAGGGTGATGAAGGCCAGCAAGACCTCCAATTGTTTGTAGGCACGCTTGGTCAGGCTGTCCATCAATTCATGGAGTTTTGCCTCGTCACGGTATTCTGCCGCAAGCCGCACAAAACGCTCGTATTTGGCCTTGTATTTCTCGTTCAGCTCCTCCTCCATCACGAGGATGCCTTTCTCCATCATTGAATGCACCAAAGGCATCACCTTCTTGAAACCAATGATTTTGCTCACCTCGCTGATGGCAATTTTCGGCTTGATTTGCAGGGCCTCCACGATGAGATACTCGAAGTCGTTCAAGGCCACGGAATCGAGGACATAATCGGGCGAAAGGGCCACAGTGGTTTCACTGCTCAGCTTCAATGCAGAAGGCAAGGCGGCTTGCATCACCTCGCCTGGGTGACACATGTAATAGGTCTTCACCCAGTCCCAAAACTTCAGCTGTTTCTCGTTGACTAATGGCTGGTCGTCGAGCAAATCCATTAAAAACTTGACTTCAACCGTAGGGACTTTCTCCGATAGTCCAACTATCAATCCCGACATGATTTTGGTCTTGCCGAACTGTACCACAGCCCGCTGTCCCACGCGCACTTGATCATTCAAGGCGAAGGGCACACGATAGGTGAAAGTGCCTGGCACGGGAATAGGCAGCAGGATTTCAGCGAAGAGGGTGATTCGGGTGTCCGTCATGGGAAGGTATTTTTTGCACGCAGAATCCGCAGAATTTTGGGAATCGCAATGCGACGCTATCCTAAGTCTAAAAGATTCTGCGATTTCTGCGCATTCTGCGTGAGATTTAATGTGAGTTGACCACGGAATAGCCAATCAGTTCGTCATAGCCTTTGACGACATTGAAATAATAGAAATACAGCTTATAGACATTGTTGGTTTCCCAGTGGTTGCCTGCCGTCAGGTCGGTCATGATTTCATGGGTGCTGCGGTCGAGGGTAACGATCATGAAGTTGTAATAGCCCTGTTTGAGCATCATGGAGCAGGTATAGCCGCGCATCTTGTAATCGTAGGTCATTTTGTTGCCCTCATCGAAACGCCAATCGTTGATGGCACCCATAATGTATGGGTCCTCGTGCGTCAGCGGGGCTTCGCTTTTGTAGAAGAAGTTCACCAGGCAATAGTCGGCCTCGGTGGTATTGTCCAAATTCTCGTCTTCCACATAGATGAATTTCTCGCCGTGGATGTCCTCGTAGCTCGCGTAGGCCTTCCGTGCCCGCGACTCGCAAGTGGCAATGTCGATTTCATAGTAATCATCCGTCTGCCGGATATGCGCCAGATTCTCCGACTGGAAACGGAAGTTGCTGGTATTGAAACGCCTGTATTGGTTCGTCCCCTCGAAAACGGTCTGTGGAGCGTGTTCAAAAGAGATGTAATCTGGATAGACATAAGTAGGTTTCAGTCCCACAGCGGCATTGTCCCAGCGACCGTTTTGACGGATGGTCAAATGGCTAAAAAGCTGGGTGTTGTTCGTGATGTAGTTGTTCATGTTGACGGTCACATTGAGTTGCTGGTGCGTGTCGGTCAATGCAAGGTCATCAGGATAGCGCGGCACGGTGACCCCGAGATGCACTTTCTCGTCAACCACCATGAAACGACGCGTGAAATACAAGTCATTCAAATCGTTGCCATACACAATAAGGAGATAATTGCCCGAAATAAGCGGTTTCATATCCTCTTTCGGGAACTTGAGTTGATAGTTGACGTAATCTATCAAGGTATTGCGCGAAAAAGCATAGTCATCCAAGCGGTCGGACTCAAAACCCGAAGCATATTGCAAGCGCTGAATTTCGGTCGGCTGCCAGTCGTAAGTGCAATGGATGAAGGTGTAGTTGAGCACTTCACCCTCGCCATCGATGACATCGAACGACAGCGTGAGACGTTCCACCATGTCCTCTAAAGGGATAATGGGGTCGTTCAGTTGGTTGTCGTCGGCATAAAGCAGTACGGTTTGCACCTGAGGCTTGTAGTTGAGGTTGCCGCAATACTGCAGGAAATCCTGGGCAAAAAGACCCATTGACAAGCAAAGTGTCAGTATTAATAAGGTGATTTGTTTCATCGTTTCTCGGATTATATCGGGCAAAAATACAAAAATAATCCATAGTGCAGAGATTCCCCTGCGGGGAATGGAGTACCGAAGTGGTGTCAATAAGCGGCGGCCTGAAGAGTCTACGAACCGTAAACCCCACAAGCCGCCGCATTATACTAATTTGCTAACTCCATTCCCCGCAGGGGAATCTCCTTTTATAAGTTTTCCACAATGCGCTTCTGCACCTCGAGGAACTCCGCCTCGCTCAGGTGGACGTGTTCTTTCTTGAAGTCCAAGTCGCCTTCCTGGGTGATGGGGATGAGGTGGATATGGGCATGAGGCACTTCCAAGCCGATGACAGCCACGCCGATGCGCTTGCAAGGCACAGCCTTCTCGATGGCTTTGGCCACCTTTTTGGCGAAGACCATCATGGCACCGATTTCATCGTCTGTCAGGTTGAAGATGTAGTCATCCTCGCGCTTGGGAATGACCAAAGTATGACCCACAGCCACGGGGTTGATGTCCATGAAAGCGAAGAAGCGTTCGTCCTCGGCAATCTTATAGCAAGGGATTTCCCCTTTCACGATTCTTGAAAAGATGGTAGCCATAGTGATATAAAGGTTAACGTGTGATTTCCATGATTTCAAACTGAACTTTACCGGCAGGCACCTGTATCTCGGCTATT
>DAIOUZ010000184.1:0-406 GCA_036759285.1 Candidatus Limiplasma sp.
GATGGCGTTGTGCAGCGCCTCCTTGTTAATAGGGAACGGCGGGGTGTCGTCGATGTCGTAGGTGCAGGCCGTGCCGCTCTTGATGCGGTAGACGATTTCCTTCTTCGTCTTGAACTCCATCAAGGCTGTGCCGTCGTATTCGCCCAGCTCCGAAAGGGTGGGGCGCATGTGACGGATCAGCTCGGCATCGTAGTCCTCAAACTTGTTGAATTGTCCGGCGGGACAGTGGCAAAACAGCTTCTCTTTCGTCTTGATTTGCTGGTGCACTTCGAGTCCCGACATGAAGCCTATGCGGTCATAGTCTTCTTGTGAGGCTTTTTTGCGCTCCACGTAGCCGGCCTGTTGCTTGGTCTGCTCGTAGTTGGCGCGTGGGTCAAAGTTGGTGCTCATTATTTATTGTTTAATT
>DAIOUZ010000184.1:434-6384 GCA_036759285.1 Candidatus Limiplasma sp.
CAGAATAAATTCTTCTTCAAGAAAAGCCTTGCTATCAAATTATTTCTCGGATTTCGACGAAAACAAGCAAAATATTTCTCGGATTTCAACAAAATTTAAAGAATTATTTCTCGGATTTCAACAAAATATTGTATTTTTGCGACATAAAATCAACATTTTATCTTATGAAAGAATACATCACCAGAATTATCGACAAATATCTCATCGAATGGAAGGACGATTCCTCACATAAGCCTTTGCTTTTGCGTGGAGCGCGTCAGGTGGGAAAATCATCGGCTGCCAAACACCTGGGGAAACAGTTCAAATACTTTGCCGAAATCAATTTTGAGCGTCAAAAGGAAGCCAAGACTTTCTTCATGGGCGACCTCGATGTGAAATTGATTGCCAGCAAGATTGCCAATTACATCAATGTTCCCATTGAACCGGGCAAAACTTTATTGTTTTTGGACGAAATCCAGGAATGTCCAGAAGCCATCATGGCCTTGCGGTTTTTCAAGGAAGACTATCCTGAGTTGCACGTCATCGCTGCTGGTTCGTTGCTTGAATTTGCCCTCGAAAACTTGCCCACTTTCGGCGTCGGCAGGATTCATTCCTTATTCATGTACCCCATGACTTTCGACGAATTTCTTGATGCAACAGGCAATCACGGCCTTGCCACCATGCGCTTCAGATGGAAGAAGGCTTTGCGGTGGCCGACAGCCAACATCCGCTTGATCTGCCTTTCCACAACAAACTTGTTGAGATGTTCCGCATTTATCTCATGGTGGGAGGTATGCCCGAAGCCGTGACGACATGGGTTGATACCAAGGATTTCCTACGCTGCCAGAAAGTACACAACGACATCATTCTCACATACGAGGACGATTTCAACAAATACAAGAAAAACGCGAATCCCGACCTGCTTCGTATCACCATGCGCGGCATCTGCCATCAAATCGGGAAGCAAACCGTATTCACGGAAATTACACGCGACATCAGAAGTACGCAAATCAGGGAGGCGCTGCGGCAATTGACTCAAGCAGGTATTATAACCCCCGTAATATCCACTGCCGCCAATGGAATCCCTTTGGATGCCGAGGCCAACTTCAATCGGGCCAAATACCTGTTCCTCGACCCGGGCTTGTTGCTCTCCGTCCTGCAACTCGACAACGCAGAATCACGCCAACTTATTGAACTCATCATGGTGGGCAGCCCCCACGACCTTGTCAATAAAGGTGCGATTGTTGAGATGGTGGCTGGACTTGAGATGATACGGTACAAAGACCCCATCCAAAGGCAAAAACTGTTTTATTGGGAAAAGACAGGAAAAAGTACCGCCGAAGTGGATTACCTGCAAATCAAGGACATGGCGGTTCTGCCCATCGAAGTGAAGGCCAGCACCCAAGGCGGAATGAAAAGCCTGTGGGCCTTCATGCGAGAGAAACATTTGCGCGAGGCTGTCCGTTGCTCATTAGAAAACTTTGGCGAATTCAACTATTCCGACCCGCTCGACGACGGTGAAACGCGCCATGTGCGCATCGTGCCGCTGTATGCAATGGGGAAAATCCGGCAACATTAGTAATGCGAGACAAGCGTTTTGTTTGTTATGTAATCAGATTGCAAATCCTTTTCAAACACCAGCCATCTTACAACAGATAATCCAAATAATTATCTGGCGTGATGACGACACTTTCCTTTACATTGTAAGCCTCGAGAAAGGCGTGTGGAAAAGTGGTATTGCCTTTCTTGGGATTCCATTTCATCTCAAAAGCCGTCATCATACCATCGCACTCCTCGATATAATCCACCTCCTGTTGGGTTTTGGTGCGCCAGAAATACATATTGCAATAGTGACCCGTGTAATGATTGTGTTTGATGCGTTCCGAGATAAAGAAATTTTCCCACAACGCGCCAACGTCATTGCGCATGTCCAACGGGGCAAACTGCTGAATAACCGCGTTGCGTATGCCATTATCATAAAAATAAACCTTCTTGGCTTTCTTCAATTCGTTGCGTAGGTTGCGACTCAAGCCGTTCAAACGGAAGATAATGTAGCATTTCTCCAGCAAATCAACATATTTCTCAACGGTTTTGTTGTCCGTGCCTATAGTTTGCGCTAATTCGTTGTACGACACCTCACTGCCCACTTGCAATGCCAGGGCAATCAAAAGTTTCTCCAACAAGACAGGTTTGCGCACACTTTCCAACGACAGCAGGTCTTGATACATATAACTACCCGAAAGATTCATCAGCAAATCGCGTGGGTTGCCCATACCTATGACCACATCGGGATAGGATCCGTAAATTAGGCGCGATTCGAAGGTTTGCCGTATGCGTAAAAGACCTCCATCGTCAAACAGTTCTTTTGTAGAGAGCGGATAAAGATGATACTCGAACTTTCTTCCCGTAAGAGGCTCATTCAGTTTGCCTTGCAACATAAACGACGAAGAGCCCGTAACCAACAATTGCACATCCTCGAAATGGTCGGTTATCAATTTCAATGTCAAGCCCACACCTTGAATGCGTTGGGCTTCGTCCACCATTACCAAACGTTTGCCTGCAAGTTGTTGACGCAAATCGGTAAGGCTGATGCCCTCAAGCAACCTGCGACTTTCGGCATCATCGCAATAGATGGAAAGAATCTGGTCGTTGCTGATGCCTAATTGAGGGTTGTCGAGTATTTGCTCAAAGAGTGTGGACTTGCCGACTTGCCTCGCACCAATCAGGATAATTGCCTTGCCGCAAAACATGCGGTCTTGAATCACCGTTTGCAGTTGTCGTTTAATGAGTGTCATAATGATTTTCGTCTATAGATTTTGCGGCAAAGATACAAAAAATATCCAATAAACCTAAAATTCATATTGATTTTTGGGATTATAATCCTAAAAAGTATATCGATTTTTGGGATTACGATGCTGTTCCACTACCCATCTTTCGCGGCTGCCGTGATACGACAGCCCTACAAACCCTTGCCATGTTGGGCTGTCACATCGTGGCAACAACAAAATAGAAAAAAGTAGAAACGTTATCACATCATCTCTACATTTACCAATTATTACATCTGATTTAGTATTGTTTTATTCCTCATCGCGGACAAGGCGAACTGATATCCCCCAACTACGATTGCCGCTATAATCTGTACCGAGATAACTACCAGCAAAGCCAACCGAGTAAGCAAATCCACTATTGTTATTGTAGTACGAGGCGGACCAGTATTCTCCACACCGACCAGTTAAGTCCATCGAATTCCAGTTTCGTAATCCCGCTGCAGGCAGGAAAACTGCTCCAGCATTTTCTAGGGTGGTCCATTGCGAAGCAGTCAGGATATTGCTGCTGTAGCTGGCATCGCCATTATTGGGATTGTTTAGATTGTAGGTGCTACTGCTCCAATTGTCAGGAAGTAAAATTACACCATTCACGTTGTTCACTTGGGCTTTAGCGAAATATATATTTGAGGTGGTGGCACGATAAAAAAACACATAGTTCCATTCTTGATGTGTCAAAGTGCGCCACTGGTTTTCTTGGTTGCCCCCATTACTTATTGCATTAAAACCCCAATCAGCTTGGCCAGTTTGGTCGTAGAGATTATATAAATAATCACCGTAAGCATAGTAGTAGCTATTTTCGGGATACGTGCTATAGGGCTGATAGTAAGTTGCGCCGTGATTATAACCACTTGTTCCCCAACCAAATAAGTCGCGATCAACGTTTTGATAGCTACTATTTTGTCCAGTCGTTGTTCCAAAACAATCCCACTGATTCTCAGCAAACTTCCAATAAGGCGTACTTGCACTGCCAATGTATTGCAGGTTGCCTTGCGAGAAATATACCTGCTGGTTTTCGCTTACTGAAAAAAGACCATTAATTGCACCCGTAAGTGTAGTATAACTCACTTCATCACCAAAGATAGTTCCAGTAGTGGTTACCGCAAAAGCACGTATATAAAAGGTAGTGTTTAGAGTTAATTCTGCCAACGAAACAGTGAAGCTCCCCAATCCGTTTCCAGCCTCTATATAGTTATCATTGAAAGTAGGATTCGGATGGGTTGCCCAACAAATACCTCTCAAGAATACAAATACAAAGTTTCCATCGCTCGAAGTCACATTCCCACCAAAGGTAGCAGAATTTACAGTAATGTCCGTCGGCTCCGAAGTAGTCACCACCACTTGCGGAGTGGGCTGCTGCACGTTGAAGGTCAGCATGACGGGTACATTACGGTTCGAATAGTAATGGTAGCCGTGCCCTGGATAGAAATGTGTGATGTTGCCATACCATTGGCCGTTCCTATAAAAGGCATTGCCCCATTGTGATTTAATCACATCGCCCGCCATAGGAGTGAAAGAGCCTAACGCTGTTGCGAAATTCAAGGTGTCCGTACTCGGAATGCTAATCCAAGTATAGCCTGGCATCAGCACAATCGTAACTTCCTGAGCCTTAAGGCCCGTGCCAGCCGCCATCATCGCGGCTATGCACATCAATGTTAATAATGCTTTTTTCATTGTGTATGTTTTTAGAATTGTTTCTTTAATCCTTCCCATCGTCAATCGTCCGCGCAATCTTCTCAATATTCAAGCTACGCGCAGAGGCATCGATGATTTCCTTATAAATACCGCCTTTCTTGTAGATCTCATCTGGGTCGCCCGACTCTTCCACATGACCCGTCTTGAGGGCGTAAACCATCTCGCTGTCGATGATTTGCGAGATGCTGTGGGAGATGATGATGACGGTGCGGTCTTTCTTGATAGCATCAAGGCTGTTCTTGATTTGCTCGGTGGCGATGGCGTCGAGACTGGCGGTAGGCTCGTCCAAGAAGATGATGGGCGGGTTCTTGAGGAACATACGCGCGATGGCAATGCGCTGCTGCTGGCCACCAGAGAGGTCGGAGGCCTTGTTCTCAAATTGCTTGGGGAGTTCCATGATTTGGTCGTAGATATACGACTTCTTGGCGGCTTCCACCACCTCCTCGTGCGTGGCATTGGGGTTGCCATAAAGGATGTTCTCCTCAATGGTGCCGTCGAAGATGTGGTTTTTCTGCAATACAAGGCCAATATTATCGCGGAGGAACTTCGTGTCATACTCGCGTAAGTCGACACCATCCAAGGTAATCGTACCCACTTGCGGCTCGTAGAACTTGTCCAACAAATTGACGATGGTACTCTTACCTGCGCCCGAGAGACCTACCAAAGCGGTAATCTTGTTCGGTTCGATGGTCATATTCACGTCGAAAAGGGCTTGGTTGCCATTGGGATAGGTGAAATCAACGTTTTTGAGTTCGAACTTTCCGTGAATCTTCTCGGGACGATAGCTGCCCGAAGGCTCCACTTCTTCCTCCGAATTGAGGATGCCAAAGAAGCCCTCGGCATAAATCAAGGCATCGTTCACATCGTCGAAAATGCGCTGCAACTGCGTGATGGGCGCGATGACGTTACTGAACAGCATCACGTGGTACATGATTTTACCGATGGTCATGCCGGGGTAGTCTATTAATACAAGGTATGCAGTCAGGATGATGACCAACACCGTGCCCACCTGTTTCACGAAACTCTTGACACCGTTATAATAAAACGCCACCTTGCGGGTTTTCATTTGGTTTTCAGTCACTTGATTCTGGATATCCAGTTGCTTCTGAGCTTCGATTTGCTCGCGGTTAAAGCTCTTGATGACGTTGATGGAGTCGATGATGTTTTTGATGCCTTGGCTCTTGGTCTCCAGATGCGAACGCATCTCACGACGCCATCCTTTAAGTCGACGCGCCTGACGATAGGTAATCCAGAAATAGATAGGTACGATACCCAAAGCCACCAACCCCACATACACGTTGGCGGCGAACATCAGTATCAAAGCCAAGAGAGCGCTTGTGAACAGCGGCAACAGGTCGATGAAGAAGTTCTGCACCGCTCGCGAGAGGCTACTCACACCTTGGTCGATACGGGCCTGAAGTTTACCCGTGGCATTGTCACCCGAGTTGAAG
>DAIOUZ010000185.1:0-783 GCA_036759285.1 Candidatus Limiplasma sp.
CGAAAAACGCGCCGGAGGCCTTTACAAGAAGATGCTCCGCAACCGCGCCACCGTTGACAAAGTTTTGAAATTCAGGGAAGAACAACCTGAAGAGGCCAAAAGCTTCTTTAAACGTGTGATGGATTTTGCCGAAGAACGCAAACGGCAGAAGATTTCTGTCATGTCAACCGCGAGGAAGTATCCATTACTCAATTTCTTGTGGAAGTTTGCTGTCCTGCTTGTGGGTCTGCCTTATTTTTTGGCCTCGGCCGTAGTCAACCTGCCCGTTTGGCTCACCACCTTGATTATCCAAGGGAAGCTGAAAGACAAAGCCTTCAACAACACCGTCAGTTTCGGTGTGGAGTTTGTGCTCTTCCCCATCATCTTCGTCGTGGGCACCATCATATTGTTCTGCAACCTGCCTTGGTATTGGGCTTTGGTCGGCACGGTGCTGCTTCATTTTTCCTACATGGTGTTTGTTGACTACTGCGAACTGTGTCGCCGCTGGATTTCCGATGTGCGCTGGACTTTCAAGACGCATCTGCGTAAACAATACAAAGCTATGAATCTCAATAAATTATTCTAAATACAAATCTCATGTCACAACGCTGGATCATTCCTGACATTCACGGCTGCGCCCAAACAGTGAAGGTGCTGCTTGAAAACATGCTCAAGGTCACGAAACACGACCAACTTTACTTTTTGGGTGACTATATCGATCGCGGTCCTGATGGCAAAGGCGTCATCGACTATCTGATGCACCTGCAAAAGGAAGAATACAACGTGCATTTCATCAAGGGCAAC
>DAIOUZ010000185.1:793-2015 GCA_036759285.1 Candidatus Limiplasma sp.
TGCGTGAAAGCCTTTGAGGCCGACCAAAAGAAGAAACTCTTTGGCGGCAAGCACGTTGAACAAAAGGAATGGGAAGCGGTGGGGGCAAAGGAAACCTTGAAAAGTTTCGGTGTGAAGCATCCGCGCGAGATTCCACAACTATACATTGACTGGATGAATGCCTGCGTGCCCTACATCGAGTTGGAAGAATACATCCTCGTGCATGCCGGCATGAATTTCAATATTGACGACCCGTTTGAGGATACAAAAAGCATGATGTGGACCCGTAAATTCAAGGTCGACTACGACAAAACGCATGGCAAAAAGATTATCCATGGTCACATCCCCGTCGATTACAGCTTTATCAACTTAGTCATCGAAAACACGCAAAACCATGACTTCATCGCCTTGGACAATGGTGTTTTTGTGACTGACAAGCCCGGCTTGGGCAATCTGACCGCCTTCAATCCAGACACGAAACAGATTATGGCGCAGTCAAATATGGATTTTTGATTAACGCGTTCCTACCACCACAGCATTCTTGAATTGTTTCACCGTACCACTAAAGTTAAAAACTTCAGTTACGACGACGTAGACGCCGACGGGAACCTTGTTGCCGTTGTTGTCTAAGCCGTTCCAGAGAACGCTGCCCTCCTGCCCCACCAGTTCGCCTTTGGCCAGATGACGGATTAATTGCCCCGCTACATTGAAGATGTAAATGTTCATCGTGTAGCCCGCCTCGTCAAAATGATAATTAATGAAACAGGCATCGTCAAAGCCATCGCCATCGGGTGAAAAGATGTCAGGGCTGATGGAGATTTCGTCATTGGAAGGCTCGGTGCTTTGCATCATGGAATTAGGTTGACCTGGCGTACCGAAATGCACCCTTTCGGCAGCAGAATGCCAGTTGTCGGCATCCATGGAAGGCTGGTCGAAAGCGACGCGCTCTAAGGAAACACCTTTGGTGACCTTCAGCAACGGATAGTGCATCTTTTCGGAAAAATACATTTGGTCGATGGCCGTGCCATCCTTGCCTATCAGGATGGCCGTACCGCCTGCATTGGCATAACTGGGGAAGGATGCCATTTGCACAAAATTGTCGGTCGGGCAGTCGTATTGTTGGCCCACAATCTCGCTATTCGTGGAAAGCAAAACGTAGGTATGCGGCAGGAACAGTCGGCTATCAGCGGTGATTTCTTTCAAGGTCGTATCGGCAGGATTGGGGAAGCTCTCTTTGATGACA
>DAIOUZ010000185.1:2025-4008 GCA_036759285.1 Candidatus Limiplasma sp.
GAGGTCGAAGGTCTTGTCCGTGTTGTTGTAGAGCTCCACATAATCCACGCCTGGCGAAATAGGGTCGAAAAGAATCTCATTAATCAGGATTTCGCCTTCGGTAATCTCGTTTGGGATACCGAACTGCACGCGAGTATCGGTTTCGATGGGCGTACCTACGCAATTGGTCACTCCATTAACAATTAAGGTATAGACGATGCCCTCTGCAAAGCCTTGGTCGAAATGGAGTTCCACATAGGTGCCGTCGATAGGATTGACAACGGTCTGCTGAGGATGCTCGCCCGTTTCCTCCACTTGGAAATGCTGTGTTTCCAAAAGCTCGGCAGGATTCATCTGCTGGTCAAACCAAAGCTGGACGATTTGATTGCCGAACATGCTAACGCGCTCCACTTGAGGTGCCACATTATTCTCTCCGTTCACCGAATTAATGCGTCCTGGTGTGCCGCCTGAAGCATCTACCGAAGCCGTCCAATTGGAAGCACCAGCGCAAGGGTTCAGTGGATCGATCTGCTCCACCGACCAGCCGCCATTGTCTTTGTCGGGGTCGTGGTACCAAGTGTTGCTGAAGTTGACGCGTGAAATCAGCAGGCCTGCCTTGCTGTAAAGGTACATTGCTGAAGCACTATTGCCCACAGAAAAGCTTCCGAAACCGATACAGTCGCCATACTGCCGCAGATCAGAGACAGCGTCGTTGTGGCAGAGGATGACATAACCATGTGGAGCTAGGACATAGTTGCCAAAGGTATTGTCATTCGAGCCGATTTGTATTTGCCAGTCTTTTAAGTCGATGCCAAACTCTGTGGTGTTGTACAGCTCCACATACTCCCATTCAGGAAGGCCTACCACAGGGTTCGGGTCGGCCATGATTTCGTTGATGACCACATCGTATTCCGAGGCCTCATAGATGGAGAAAACCATCGTGGTAGGCTCCATCGTGTTGTTCCACAAGTCTTTGATGTTGCTAACGGTCAAGGTGTAATTTACACCGTTTCCAATTTCGTGTTCGAACTCCAAGACCACTTGCGCTGGGTTATCACCAAAACTAACCGAAACAGGACTGCCCAAGCCATTGTCCACTGAATAATTGGAAGGATTGAGTGCCGAAGTCTCATTCAGCGCTTCATTGAATGCGAGTCGCAGATGCGTCAAATCCAACACTTCGCAAGTCAGAAGTTGGGGAGACTCGTGGTCAGCGATGCGTGGACCGACATAGACATTATCGAAATAAAACTTCTTGGCGTTGCTCGAAGTGAACTTAGACCAAAAGCCGAAAAAGCCATCACGATTGTATGTTTCATCAGTTCCTTGTGCTTCAATGAGATAGATTCCAGAATTATCGTAACAAGTCTGTATCATCCAATTGCCTTCGCGGTCGCAGGTGACCTTGACGGAAACGGCAAACGAGGCCGCAATAGCGCCCTCCGTGCCGCGACAAACTTGCTGTTGTCCATCAACATCCTTGCGAAACAACGTGATGGCATCGTTGCTGCCACCCTCCCCAAAACGGAGGAAATAACCTTGGGTCGCTTGCGACAAATCGGCATTGTCGGCACTAAGCCACACATCGGAATAGTTGTTTCCCGAAGGCGCGAAGGCCTCGCGAATCCAAAACTGCCATTCCATTGACTCATACTCCGTGATGGGTAAGGAAAGCCAAGCCGTGCCCTCCCCTTCTGCGTTGAGTTGCAATTGTTTACTATTGTTCACAATATATTGCTCCATCGTTCCCGACCAAGTGGGGTTTTGAGTAAAGTCGCCGTCGGAGAAGTCGTCGGTGACTTGGGCGAGGAGGGGAATGGGTAGCAGAAGCATGAGTAAGAGTATCTTTTTCATGACATTAATGGCTTAGGAAAGGACAAAAATAGGAATTTTTGAACTTTCCCGCAAAAAAGGCCAGAAATAAGATAGATTTACTTCAAGAAGAACAACCCAGGTGTGATGTCCAACCAACGCAACAAGGTCTCACCCCAGACGAGGATGAGC
>DAIOUZ010000185.1:4018-6368 GCA_036759285.1 Candidatus Limiplasma sp.
ACTTGAAGGCATCTGTCTGGCTGTACATATTGGTGTTGTATAACAAAGCTGCGGGCTTGCTGTTGAAAGGCAATACGTAGCAGTGTTCGATGAGCATGGCCACGGGCAGGGAAAGGCTCATGACCGGAAAACCGAAACGCGCCTCCACGCCCAAAGCAATGGGCACAAAGACCATGGTGCGGATGGTTTTGCTTTGGAAGACCAGACCCGAGTACATCATCAAGAAGGTGAGAATGACATACAGCACCCAGAAAGGCGTGCTGGCTGTGATGCCGAGACTGTCAAAAGCGGCATTGACCATGGTGTTGGGCAAGTCGGTGGCATTAAGACCTGAGCCCAAGGTATATGCACCTGCCGAGAAGAGCATCAGATGCCAAGGGATATCGACATCGTTCCATTTCACCACGCCGATGCCTGGCAAGAGGGCGATGATAGCACCCAACAAGGCGACGATGGTTTCATCAATATTATGGAACGTGCCTTTAGTGACCCACAAGAAAAGCACTAGGACAAAGATGGCCACGGCTTTGTATTCTTCGGCTTTCATCTTGCCCATGGCTTGTAGTTCTTCTTTCAAGCGTTCCAAGCCACCCTCGATTTGGGGTTTTTGTTCCTCTTTCTTCATTGGGAAGAAGACATAAATGCCGAGCACCAGACCGATAACCAGAATAAGCAAACTCATCGGGCCGCAAGACACGAGCCAGTCGGAGTAGCCAAAGTCGCAGCTGCCGACAAAGCCTGCAATCAGCGAGATGGCAAGCAAGTGGGCGCCGCTACCCGTATAGAACGCGTTAGCACCGATATTCACTTGAAATAGATTTTGGATGACGAGGTTGCGACCAAAGTTATTGCGGTTGCCGTTGGAGGCACCATAGATGGCGCAGACGGTCATGAAGATGGGCAACATAATGGTGGCCTTCACCGTGGTGGCCGAGATAAACGCCGACAGCACCAAATTAATGATCAAAAAACTCCAAAGCACGCCTTTGGCGCTTTTACCGAATTTGATGACGAAGGCCAAAGCCAGACGTTTGGCGAACTGTGTCTTGACCAACATACTCGCCAAAACGAACGAAAGGATGTTCAGCCACATCACGGGGTGACCGAGTTGGGCCAAGGCCTCCTTCTGTGTGGTGACATTACAGAGCACAATGCCGAGGATGATGAGCAGAGAAGTCAGGTAGTTGGGGATGGCTTCGGTCATCCAAAGGATGAGACCCGCGACGAAGATGGCGAGCATGGCGTAGTTGGTGCGCAGGAATTCGTCAAGGCCGATTTCGTTGCAACGCTTCAAGGCTTTGGCGGTCAGCATCTCGGTATTCAGGTTGTCGATGAAACCGATGTGGCAGCACCAATAAATCACGATGAAAGCGATGATGGCCAAAGGGCCGCCGAGGCGTGCCATCCATATCTCAAAGGATGATTTCTGCATTTTGGGCAGTTTCTCAATCCTGTAGTTGTTCATGTCTAGTGGGTCGAATGTGCTCATAGTTAGTTTAGGAGTTTAGTTTAGAGTTAAAGACGCGGGACGCGAGACTACGGGACGCGAGACCAAACCCGTCCCGTGTCCCGTGTCTCAAAGTCTCGTGTCTATTATTACCAGTTTTTGTATGGATTCTTCATCAACATGGAGTTGAAGTACTTGGGGTCGCCGGTGACCTCTTCGCCGAGCCATGCGGGCTTGTCGAAGGGCTCGTTTTCGTCGGTGAGCTCGACTTCGGCGACGATGAGGCCGTCGTTGTCGCCGTAGAACTCATCCACTTCCCAAGTGTGCTTGCCGTCGGTGTTTTTGACGAGATAGCGAGTCTTGTCAATCACACCTGGTTCGCAGATTTCGAGAAGGTTCTGGACTTCCTCCACAGGGATTTCCTTCTCCCATTCGAAGCGGGCGGCGCCAGAGGCATTGCCGATGCCCTTGATGGTGATGAAACCCTTGTCGCCCTTCACACGCACGCGGACGGTACGCTCGGGGACGCTGGAGAGGTAGCCTTGGGTGATGCGCGTGGCCTTGAAAGCCTCGGGCTTGAAGTCACCCTTTACCAAAAACTTTTTTTCAATTTCCTGTGCCATAGTTGTTTATTCGTTTGCAAGCGGTTTGTCGGACATGCCGATGACGCGCTTGATAGCCTGTAAATAGTTGATATTTTCGACACCTTCCAGACCCACATCCTTGATGGTCTTCTTGATGTCCTCGATTTCGGTCGACTCGGAGTTGATGGTCACCACCTTCGCACCATTGATGAGCACCTCACCAAATTCGCAAATGGTGTCGTTGACCATATAACCAAAGCGACGCTTGTGGACACGCACGGCAGCCAAGTCGGGATTGGCCTTCACCATGGCGATGAAC
>DAIOUZ010000186.1:0-6182 GCA_036759285.1 Candidatus Limiplasma sp.
ATAGTCTGACCTTTGATATTGCAAGTCCGACGGACAGCACCATTCTCAATGTGTATTACATCAGATTTGTTGCTGATTCCACACCTCCGACAATCACTTGGCCGCAGGGACTTCTTTGGGCTGGTGACGGTCTGCCGCCAGCAATGACCGCGGGCAACATCTACGAAATCACCATCATTGATGGTGTTGCCGCTTACCTTGAAACATCACCAATAATCTAAAATAAGGAGGGTAAGCCATGATATATGCGAGAATCGAAAACGGAAGGCAAGTGTTCAGCACTTGCGAGGTTATCAGGACATCGGAAGGGGTGTGGATTTCCAACCCAACATCAGAACAGATTGCAGCCGAGGGATGGGCGGTGTATGAGCCGCCTATCCTTCCGCCGCAACCGCAGACCGAGCCAGAAATGGATGCTGTTATGCAAGCGGTTAAGACGCTTCTTTCAACAGAAACCACACAGCTTTCCGATGAGGACGCGCTGGCCGTGGCAGCCGCCTTCCCTGCATGGGTAGAGAAGATTGGCAAGCCAGTCAACCAAGGCGAGCGTTACTGGTACGACGGAAGGCTGTGGAAGGTGCTGCAAGCGCACACCGCCCAAGAGGAATGGACACCCGACACGGCTATGAGCCTCTTTGTCGAAGTGTCAATCGTGGAATGGCCAGAATGGGTGCAGCCCACTGGGGCGCAGGATGCCTATAACACGGGCGACAAAGTGACCTACAACGGCCAACACTATATCAGCCTAATCGACAACAACACGTGGTCGCCTGAGGCGTACCCGCAAGGATGGGAGGTGCAGCCATGATAGGAATGCTTGTGAGAAGACGGGCGATGATGATGCCGAAAGAGGACAAATTGCTCACGTTTACGGCATTGCAAGCTGGCAGCACAATAGCCATGTCGGCAGTTGGTAACGCTCCAAATGTTACATTATATTACAACAAGAACGACGCAGGATGGCTTCCTTTTATTGTCGGTACAACCACGGTGACGCTTGATAATATTGGAGATTCCGTAAAGTTTCGCGGCACAAATACAGGTTTTGCATCGAGTAATGTCGATTATAATGGTTTTGTAATAACAGGAGAAGTGGCTGCGAGCGGTGACATTACTTCAATCCTTAACGAAACTGGTGGTGATGCTGTATTACGAAGGAATGCTTTTGATTCATTGTTCTACGGTTGCACGGGGTTGGTGCAGGCTCCCGCGCTTCCAGCCACCACGTTGTCGAACAACTGCTACATCTACATGTTCTACGGTTGCACGGGGTTGGTGCAGGCTCCCGCGCTTCCAGCCACCACGCTGGCATCTTATTGCTACGCAGCCATGTTTCGCGGATGCTCGAGGTTGGTGCGGGTTCCTGCGCTTCCAGCCACTACGCTTGCAGGCGGATGCTACAACTCCATGTTCTACGATTGCACGTCCATCACGTCGTATGACATGGAGACGCTCAACGACTCGTCGGCTGTGTTTCAAAATAACACATCTTGCGCTTCGTTAACCATCCATGCCGCCACGCCGCCGACCATCGGAAGCAGCACCATCACAGGCTTGAAGGCCGACTGCATCATTTATGTGCCTTCTGGTAGTGTTGCAGCCTACCAAGACCCATCGGCAACGTATTGGTATGACCGAAGAGATTACATTAGAGCGATACAGTAAAACGATCGGATATTAGAACCTCGGCGCCTTGGCGCTGATAGTTGAAACCAGGTTGGGATCAACGTGTGTAGCATAGCGGGTCGTCATGGCAAGGTCATGATGATCCGCGTGCTGCATCACGGTAAGCCAGTCCATGCCTGATTTAAGCATTTCAGTGATCGACGTGTCTCTCAGTGAGTAAAGCTGCATTTCCTCAGGAAGTTGTAGCTTTACTCGCATTTTCTCCCAATCCTTCACGAAGCGGCTATTGGACTGAGGAAGTGCACACGCTTTGTAGTTGCGGCCAATTAGATAATCGTCTTGTTTTGCTCCTGAGATCCAAACAGCCACCAATGCTTCAAGTTCCGGATTCATCGTTGAAATACGCGAGTAGTGGGTCTTCGATATCTCGGAGCGTATAAAGATATAATGATCCTTCAAGTTCACGTCCGATACCTTGATATTTCGGATTTCCTTCGGTCGAATGAGGGCTGAATAGACAAGCTGGCTCACTACCAGCAATCCCATGTTGTTTTGCCTGCAATATTCGGCAATTTGCATCCTTGTCTCCGGCGGAATAAGAATCCTTTTTTTTGTGGATTCTCTTTTCGTCTTTATCTCGGCAAATGGGTTTTCCTTGCAATAGCATTTCGAAACAGCCCAGGCAAACAGCGCCTTGGCCGCTTTTAGTTGATTGTTCCAGGACCTGCCCTTCAGCTTCCTTTCCGTAGAGCAATAATCCATGTATTTTATTGCGAGCACCTTATTATATAATATCGTTGGACATCCTGGCGCGTTATCTTGTACCCAGCGCCCAAAGCCGGTGCAAAACGATTTGTAGGAGCGCATGGTATCCGGCCTGAGTTCCTCTTCTTTTTCGGAGAGGTAGGCGCTGATCACGGAGGGGAGAGGCGTATAATACCTGGCGTTTTGGTTCTCGCCCAATGGAGACCATCCACCGGCTAATTTCGCGTTGATCGAGTTGATGATGCCTGCAACATGGGTCTTGAAGTCGGAAAGCGTTTTATAATGTTTTCTGAGGACATTGAGGTGCATCCTGTATCGCTGCATCTTTCCTTTTGTCGGGTTATAGGTCTGATATTCAATATACCAACCATGACTATTTCTTTTTAATAGTGCGGGCAGAAATTCAGTTACAAACATTTTTTTTCTCCTTTTCGCTCGTTGTGCGGAAAGGTGGTTAAACATCGGAAAGTTGGTGCAGATCGTGTGCAGATCTAATCAAGGAAACCAGCCTAAAAGACTGGTTTCCAATGTCGTGATCCGGTTGGGATTCGAACCCAAGACCCACAGCTTAGAAGGCTGTTGCTCTATCCAGCTGAGCTACCAGACCATCATTTTGCGGCTGCAAAGATACGGCTTTTTTTCAATGTAGGAGTCAACTTTCTGCAAAAAAATGCAAATCGACTACTTTATTCTTCAACCTTTGGCACAAATGGCCGATGCGGGCGCTTGGGCTTCATCTGCTTCTCGGGTTTGGGAGCAGGTGCCGTCTGAGGACGCGATTTCTTGACTTGCAGCTCGTTACCCATGAATACCGTCTCGTCGGTTTCCACAATGGCTTTGTAGGCCTCGTCATCATTGGGCATTTCAACAAACCCGTAACATTTCGACCGACCCGTTTCGTGGTCCATGATCACTTTGCAGGATTCAACCTCACCAAATTGTTCATATAGTGCTCTCAGGTCTTCTGCAGTGGTCTTAAAAGCTAGTTTGGCGACAAAAATCTTCATAATGGACAATTATTTGTGATGCAAAGATATAAAAGAATTTCATTGAAACACGCAAATGAAAAGAAAAATGTGAAAAAACAATTTTGCCGCAGGGGAAGACCTCTTCTCTTGCGGCAGCGTTTTTGTCCGTCAAACGTGATGAAAGTGGGGGAAGGTGGACTCGAACCACCGAACGGATTCCCGGACAGATTTACAGTCTGTTGCAATTGCCACTATGCGACTCCCCCAAGAAACCAAAGAACCTTGTTCCTTTTTTTGACGGTGCAAAAGTACATCTTTTTTCCTTATCATCGCAAAAAACCGAGTTTTTTTTCGCACTTTTGCATCTTCAAAAACACACTGCAATGAAATACGATTTCGATAAAATCATCAATCGCGCTGATACTAACTGCGTTAAATACGACTTGAGAAGACAGGTTTTCGGTAATCCCGATGTCTTGCCCATGTGGGTGGCCGACATGGACTTCGAGACCCCTGATTTCGTCCGCGAGGCCGTCATTAAGCGGGCAGAACATCCGGTTTACGGCTATCATTTCAAGGATGAGCCTTATTTTCAAGCCATTGCAGGATGGCTGAAACGCCGTCACCACTGGGAAGTGAAGCTGGAATGGATGTCGTTCACGCCGGGTGTGGTGTGTGGCTTCAATATGGCCGTCTTGGCTTTTACACAGCCTGGCGATGAAATCATCATCCAACCGCCTGTCTATCCACCGTTCCATCATGCCGTTTCGGGGCATGGACGTAAGTTGGTATACAACTCCTTATTAAATAAAGGTGCAGGGTATGAGATCAACTTTGACCAATTGGCTGAACAGGCCAAGACCGCCAAGATGCTGATTCTCTGTAATCCTCATAATCCTGTTGGGCGTTGCTGGACCCGAGAAGAGCTCTTGCGATTGGGTGAGATTTGCATGAAAAACCATGTGTTGGTCATTTCTGATGAAATCCATTGCGACCTTGTGTTGCCTGGTTACCGCCACATGCCTTTCGCCACTTTGAGCGAGGAGTTTGCCCAAAACAGCATTACCTTCCATGCGGCTTCCAAGACCTTCAACCTGGCTGGGTTGGCCACCTCGACAGCCATCATCCCCAACGAGGCATTGAGGAAGACCTACGTCAAATATGTGGAGACGCTGGAAGCGCATTTGGGTAATATCTTCGGCAAGGTGGCCACAGAAACCGCCATGAATTGTGGCGACGATTGGCTCGGACAACTGCTTGATTATGTGCAAGGGAATATTGACTATGTAGCTGATTTCCTGACCCATAACCTGCCCAAAATAAAATTCCACAAGCCTCAGGCCACTTATATGATGTGGCTCGACTTCCATGGCTATGGCCTTTCGGAGGAGGAATTGTGGCACAAAATGACCCAAGAGGCACAACTCGGATTCAACCGAGGCAAGGACTTCGGTGAGGAAGGCAGTGGCTTCTTCCGCATCAATCTGGCATGTCCGAGGGCGACGGTGGAAGAGGCGATGAAGCGGCTGAAAAAGGTGTTTTAAAACAATAGTCCGGTTTCCTCGGCATTGCGTTTCTTCCCAATCATTTCCTCAAAATCTGCCTCGGTGATAATAGGTATGCCCAGCGATTCCGCTTTTTTGCGTTTCTCTGGTCCCATTTTGTCGCCAGCCAAAACGTAGTCGGTCTTTCCCGAAATGCTGCCCACATTCTTTCCGCCGTAGGCCTCGATGGTTTCCTTAATGCCGTCGCGGGAGTAATGGGCGAACACGCCGCTCACCACGAACGACTTGCCCGCCAACACCTGTTCTTTGTCGGAAGCGGCCTGCTCGGCCATGGCAAACTGCAGGCCTTTGGCCTTTAAGCGGTTGACAATATCAATATTACGCTCGTCATCGAAGAATGTACGTACCGAAAGCGCGATTTTTTCGCCGATTTCGTTAATCTCGGTCATTTCCTCAACACTGGCACCGATGATATGGTCGATGTCGTGCAAAGCCTTGGCCAACACCTTGGCCACCGACTCGCCCACGAACTTGATTCCAAGCGCAAACAACACCCTTTCGAACGGCACCGACTTTGATTTCTCCAAGGCATCCAAGATGTTCTGGGCGGTCTTCTCCTTGAAGCTGACCTTTCGGGTAGCCACGGGCATCAGGCTGAATTCATCCTCAATCGTGATGACTTTTTCCAAACCATAGAGTTTGGGATAAGTGAGGTCGTACAAATCCGCGACATTGCGTACCAGACCTTCCTCGTAAAGCAGTTCCACCTTGCCTTCGCCGAGGCTTTCGATGTTCATGGCTTTGCGCCCGATGAAATGCTCGATGCGGCCTCGGATTTGCGGCGAACAGCCTGAGCTGTTGGGACAATACCAAGCCGCCTCACCCTCATTTTTTACCAACGGCGTGCCGCAGATGGGACATGTCTTGACGAACTCCACGGGCTTTGCACCTGCCTGACGTTTGTTCAAATTAACACCAATGATTTTCGGGATGATTTCACCGCCTTTCACCACGGTGACCGTGTCGCCATAATGCAGGTCGAACTGGCGGATGAAGTCTTCATTGTTTAAGGTGGCGCGCTTCACGGTAGTGCCGGCCAATTGCACGGGTGCAAGGTTGGCCACTGGCGTGATGGTGCCATGACGACCCACTTAAAGTCAACGCTTTGTAGTTCAGTCTCCACTTCCTCCGCTTTAAACTTGTAGGCGATGGCCCATTTCGGCGACTTGGCCGTATAGCCCAAAGCCTGCTGTTGGTTGTAACGGTTCACCTTCAGCACGATGCCGTCGATGGCGAAGGGCAATTCGTGGCGCTTGAC
>DAIOUZ010000187.1:0-3348 GCA_036759285.1 Candidatus Limiplasma sp.
CAATCCGTCCTACCCTACTCCGAAATCCGCTACGTTATGACTACGGGCGACAAAGAGCAGCATTTCAATGTCAAATTTGGGCGCCAGTTTACTCCTCACCTATTCATCTCATTTGCCTTCAACTCCGACCTTTCACCTGGCATATTCAAGAACAACAAAACTATCAACAACTATTTCTGGATCAATGCGCACTACCTCACCGACAGCAAACGCTATGGTGTCATGGCCTATTGGTATCGCAACAAACTTGAGATGGGTGAAAATGGTGGCATTGTCAACGACGAGGACTACAGTTCGCACTCAGAATCAGACAATTCCGTTATCAACGTAAACCTTTCATCGGCAACAAATTTCGTTGTTTCAAGCGGCATCGGATTCGAGCATTATTTCAACCTGTTGTCGCAAAAAACAAAAACAAAAGAAAAAAAGGCGCCCATTCGCATAAACGATTCTTTGGCTTCAATGCACGCCGTCAACGATAGTATTCCCTTCGATTCATTGGCTCCCATTCCCACCTTCAATGACAGTATCTCCATTGACACCCTGAAAATGGATAGCATAAAAAGCGCTGTCAATCAGGAAATTGTCAAAGAGACAAAAGTCCGAAAGTTTACCTTGGGAAGAATCTGCCACAGCTTCAGCTATCAGAATAACAAGTTGTATTACAACGAGTCCTCCCCTTCCGCTGCTTTCTATCATCCATTTGACACTTTGCTAAACACCTCAAAATCAACTGATAGCACCTTAATCAGAGCCATCAGAAACACGCTGAAATGGAACAGTTTGGGCTACCAAAAATACAATGATGACATTCCATTTTACCTCTATGCAGGTCTCACGCAGGGTTTTTACACGGTGAAACATTTCGACTATTTGGAAGGCGAGACCGTTCTATCAAGGAATTACAATCAAATCAGTGTTAACGGCGGCATCATTATTAATTTGTTCAAGTCAACACGCATCACGGGACAGGCCGATCTCATCACCTTAGGCTATCAAATTGGCGATTTTGATATTAAAGGCCAATGGAAACAGTTCTTAGGTACCTCCAAAAAGAACTTCGGTCAAGCTACTTTTGATGTAGAACTTAAGCGGCAATCCGCCAACTGGTTTGAGGAAAAATACACCTCCAACCATTTCCGTTGGGAAAACGACTTCAAGGCCGCTACCTATCTGACATTCAACCTGAAATACAACTTTAGGAACTATTGTATCGGTGTCAAGCAAACCAGTATTTCCAATCTGATTTATTTTGGCACCGATGCCCGCCCGACCCAATTTGAAGACCTTTTCAGCATCCGTGAGGCCTACCTTAGCTTCTACCAGAAACTCTGGCGTTTTGAGTTTGAAGGTTTTGCGAGCCTCCAAAAATCAAGCAATGAAGAGGTCATACATCTCCCCTTGCTCCTTGGTCAACTGAAAATCGGCTATGCGCAACCCGTTTTCCACAAGGCAGCCACTTTATATCCCAGCATCACAGTGCGGTATTTCACCAAATACTACGCCGATGCCTACATGCCTGCCACACGCACTTTCTATCTGCAAAACGAGGTGCAAATCGGCAACTTCCCCTTTATTGACCTGGCTTTGGCCATCAAGGTAAAAAAGGCACATATCTATGCGGCTTACAGCAACATGTTCTTGCTCACCGGCAACTACAACTCGTTCATAGCCCCCCACTACCCCATGCGCGACAGCCGCATTTTCATTGGCGTCAACTGGCGATTGTTCAACTAAAAGATTACTGCCATGATCCAATCTGAACTCATACCCACAACCAGCACACTTTCGGGAATCCGGGACACTATCGCTCACATTTCTGAAGCAGCACCGCACCATGAGGTGATCAACAACGTCGTCGAGCAAGTGTCGAACAGCAGCTCATCGAGACAAATTGGACTGACTATCGCCATCATCGGCCTGCTCATTTTCACCGCCCATCTTTTCAGCGAAATCTTCAGTCGCAAGCGCATCCCTGATGTGCTGTTCCTCATCATCATCGGCCTGCTTATCGGCCCCATATTTCACTGGATTTCTCCAGAAAGCCTAGGCAACGCAGGCAGTCTGTTCTCGGGCATCACTTTGGTGACCATCCTTTTTGAAAGTGGTACACAGCTGAGATTCAGCGCATTGAAAGACTCTTTCAGAGGCGCCTTGAAACTCACCGCATTGAATTTTATTTTGTCGGCCGTTGCCGTGTGGTTGGTCGGATGGCTCGTTTTGAAAATCGACCCTGTGGTTAGTATGATGTTAGGCTGCATATTGGGTGGTACTGCTTCAGCTGTCGTCATTCCCATCGTGCGGCAGATGCACATGTCGGAAAAGCCTGCCATCATGCTCATTTTGGAAGCCGCCATCGGCAATGTGTTTAGCATCGTGCTGGCTTTGGCTTTAATGCAGGCCATCAAGTCGCGGCATGTGGAGTTTGGAGCCATTCTCGGTGACATCTTCTCCTCGTTCATCCTCGCCACGGTGATGGGATTGATTGGTGCCATTTTCTGGGCTTTGATTCTCGACCAAGTGCGCAACATCAAATACTCCATCCTCACCACGCCTGCCTTCGTTTTCATCATCTACGGCATCAACGAGTGGATGGGTTTCAGTGGCGCCATTGCTGCTTTGGCTTTCGGTATCGGCCTGGCCAATATCGATGGCATCTACAACGCCTGGCTCAAGAAATTCATCAAGAAAGTGCCTGTCAACCTCAACGAAACCGAGCGCTCACTGTTCTCAGAATTGGTACTGCTTTTGAAGACCTTCTTCTTCATCTATGTAGGTATCTCCATCCAGTTAAAACAATGGGAACCAATTGTCATTGGTTTGGGAATCAGCATTTTACTCTTTATTATCCGCATCCCAGCCGTGCGTTTTGCCATCTCAAAGAAAGAAGGTATTCCAGAGAAAGAAGTGGTCTTTATGTCGGCCCTTAACCCCAAGGGATTGACCGCTGCTGTATTGGCAACACAAGCCCTCATTTACATCCCTGAGCTGGAAACCGCCATGTTCGTGAGAAACATCGTCTTCTCCGTCATCCTCTTCAGCATCGTCATCAATTCCATCCTTATTCCCGTGATTGACAAGGAGAAAGGGTTGTACCGCATCTACCTGAGGCTACTGAATTTCAACCAAAAGATGAAAAACATGGTGTCGAAAACGAAGCATGAGGGGGAAGAATGGCATCATAGACATTCAAAAGCACGCGAATTCGTTGATGAAGTGTTCAATTCCGAAGTCATCACGGAAGCCATTGAGCATCAAGACAAGCCCGGGGCAGTGCATAACAAGGCAGAATCAAGCAATATGGACGTGGCGGATTGATGGCATTTCAATGATTCAAGCACATGGAAG
>DAIOUZ010000187.1:3358-6176 GCA_036759285.1 Candidatus Limiplasma sp.
ATAAACAATTACAAATCAATCATTTATATTTTAACTTTAAAATAAAGTGTAATTTTTACACATTTATCCATTGCGGGTTTCAAAAATAGTTGTACTTTTGCGTCAAATTTACACAATATGGAAAAGCAAAAATACACCTACGACTATCCTCGTCCCGCAGTGACGACCGATTGTGTGGTGTTCGGTTTCGATGGACACGACCTCAAAATACTGTTGATCCAACGCGGTATCGAACCCTACAAGGGTGCATGGGCCTTCCCTGGTGGCTTCCTCAACATGGACGAGACCGCCAAGCAAGGGGCACTGCGCGAACTGAAGGAAGAAACAGGCTTGGATTTACGCTACATCAAGCAAGTTGGAGCGTTTTCCGATGTCGACCGTGACCCGCGCACCCGTGTCATTACCATTGCTTTTTACGCTTTGGCGAAGAAATCTGAAGTACAAGGTGGCGACGATGCCGCCAAAGCACAATGGTTTGCCCTCAATGAAGTGCCTCGTCTCGCCTTCGACCACGACTACATCCTGCGCAAGACCATGCAAAAGCTCCGCGAAGACATTCATTTCGAGCCGATTGGCTTTGGTCTGTTGGACGAAAAGTTCACCATCCCCGAGCTGCAACGGCTCTATGAAGCCATCCTTGGAGTGCAATTCGACCGTCGCAACTTCTACAAGAAAATCTTGCAGACCGGCATTCTTGACGAGGTGGAAGATGACGACGACCGACGTTATTATGGAGAGCATCGCGAAATGCGAAGCATGGACATCGGGGCTTTATTTGGGAGCATAGCCTCAGAATCCCGTCCCTCCTACTCCACTTCCCATTCCGACGACGACAGCCGTCGCCGAAAAGGGACACGGTTTTCCTTCAACAAGAAACGATACGATCAATTTAAAGAAGACAACAATTTTAGATTAGAATTCTAGATACGGCCCTTCCACAAGCTCAGGGACCTTAACTTATTCAAAACCTAGGGTGCCTGAGCCTGTCGAAGGCCCCGACACAAAACAACACAAATCACCCAATAAAAAATCACCTAATAAAACAATTAATTATGGAAAAACAAAGCACTACCGCAAAGACGCAGGTCTATAACCTGATCATCCTCGACAAGAGTGGCTCGATGGGCAGCATCGCCAACGCCGCCATTGCCGGCTTCAACGAAACCGTGGGGAGCATCCGCTCGGCCCAAGAACGCTTCAAAGACACACAAGAGCATTTCGTCTCACTGATGATTTTCTGCAACTGCGAGAAAACCATGATCTACGACATGGTGCCCGTCGAAAAAGTCAAAGAGCTGACCTCCAAGGAATACCGTCCCTGTTGCTGCACACCCCTTTATGACGCAATGGGCATCAGCATCAACGCTTTGTATAACGCCATCAAGGACAAGGAAGATGCCACCGCTGTGGTGACTGTCATTACCGATGGGCTGGAGAATGCCTCGAAGGAATACTCTGGCAAAGCCATCAAAGCCCTTGTAGAGCGCATGAAAGACGAGGAAGGCTGGAACTTCGCCTACATCGGCACCAACCAGGATGTGGCAGCCACATCAGCTTCGCTCTCCATCGACAACCACATGGCTTTCGCTGACGATGATGCAGGAATGCGCGAGGCATGGGCCAAAGAGCGCAAGTCGAGGACGATGATGTACACCAGAATATCTGAGGACTATGCCACTACTTCTGCCATGCCCAGCATGATGCGTAAGATGTTCCGCTCACGCTCGAACCGCGAGAACCGCAATTACCGCGATATGAGCGAGTTCCAAAACCGCATCACGCCCGACTTCATCAGAACCCTCGAAAAGAACGAGGTTTTCGTCTTCGGCAGCAACTTGGCCGGGGCACATGGTGGCGGTGCAGCTCGTATTGCAGCTGAGAAATTCGGTGCCATCATGGGTCAAGGTGTAGGATTGCAAGGACAGAGCTATGCCATCCCGACCATGCAGGGTGGCGTGAACACCATCAAACCCTACGTTGACGAGTTCATCGCCTTCGCCAAGCAGCATCCCGAGCTGACCTTCTTGGTCACGCGCATCGGCTGCGGCATCGCGGGCTTCACACCCGCCGAGATTGCACCTTTGTTTGCTGGGGCCGTGGACGTGGAGAATATTCATTTGCCGATGGATTTCTGGGCGGAATTAGTGTAACAATGGCCTATGGCTAATGACTATGGCTGCTTCAACCGAGGCTGAAAGTCTCACCCTTTGATGAAGCTGCCATAGTCACAGGCCATCAGCCATAGTCAAAATAAACAATTAAAAATCTAATACTTAAATACCATGTTAGGAGCAATAATAGGAGATACCGTAGGTTCGGTATACGAATTCGACAACATAAAGACCACCCATTTTCCGCTGTTCGACCCGCGGTGCAACTACACCGACGACAGCATCCTGACCATCGCCGTGGCCCAATGGCTGCTCACCGACCCGCAGCACGGCATGGACACCTTGGAAACCATTTTCTTGGATTTTGCCAATAAGTACCCCTGCCCCATGGGCGGTTACGGAGGTGGCTTCAGCCGTTGGTTGTTCCATCCCGAAAAACTTGATGACTACGATGGTGACGGCACGCTTCAAGGCAAACGCCATCCTTACAACTCGTTCGGAAACGGTGCCGCCATGCGTTGCAGTGCCAACGGCTGGATGTTCGACACCTTGGAAGAGACCGAGCGTGTGGCAGGTTTTTCGGCGGCCATCACCCACAGCCATCCCGAGGGTATCAAAGGGGCGCAGTCGACGGCGGCAGCCATTTTCATGGCGCGTAACGGAGCCAGCAAGGAGCAAATAAGGGATTACATCTCAGCGAAATACGG
>DAIOUZ010000188.1:0-6159 GCA_036759285.1 Candidatus Limiplasma sp.
GCGCATACAGTCATACATTGGCGATTACCTGCAACAGGAGTTCGTAGAGGAGGCCATCGTGCGGCAACTGGATGCCTTCACCCGCTTCCTGCAGGTGGCAGCATTGAGTAATACTGAGATAGTGAATTACACCAATATTGCCCAGGATTGCGGCGTCTCATCAAAAACGGTTAAGGAATACTTCTCCATTCTTGAAGAGACCATGCTGGGATTCTTCCTGCCTTCCTACACTAAGGTGGCAAAACGCAGGGTTATCCAGTCTCCCAAATTTTACTACTTTGACGTTGCCATTCCCAACCATCTACGTCGCCGAAGCCCTCTACAGCCAGGCACCGACGTTTATGGTCATGCACTTGAGCATCTTGTCATCCAAGAGTTGCGTGCCTTTATGTCTTACCGCCAGCCATTGAAGTCACTTACCTATTGGCACACGCTGGACAACAAATATGAGGTGGATGCTGTCCTCGGTGATGCCGAGGTTGCCATCGAGGTTAAATCTTCCAAAAACGTCAGTTCGCATGATACCAAAGGACTGAAAGCCTTCAGTGAAGAATATCCCGAAGCGAAGTTGTGCCTCCTTTCACTTGAAGATCGGCCCCGCAAGTTCAATGGCGTAGAAATATGGCCCGTTGAACAATTCTTTAAACGCCTTTGGTCTGGCAGGATCATTTGACCGCATCCTCAAGGTTTCTCGCACCATCGCCGACCTCGACGGCAGCCAAAACATCCAGCCCGGACATTTGGCGGAGGCCATTAATTATAGGAGCTTGGACAGGGATAATTGGGGAAGTTGATATGGAATACTATCAAGGAAGTCTTAGACAGTTTGCAGAGGAATTGCTTTCAAAGGGTAGAGGCAATGGGCAGATGGTTATAGTAGCAGCACTTGACAGCAAAGTTGTCGAAGATATGAAAAACAAGGGAGTGGTTTTGCAGTCTGTTTCAATCGTGGTGACACAGCAAGCTGTGTTCAAGTATGCACATCATCCGAAGTCGAAAAAAGGAGCGATAATACCAGTCGAGCATTATGATTTGATTGAAAAAGCATTGATTACGCCTCTCCATATATATGAAGATACGGCTCAAAAAGAATTTGTTTATGTTTTCACTCATCCGCATGAAGAGAGAAAACTGGTAAAAGTCGTAGTGCATCCAAATTATAAGTTGAATGGGAAAACCTTCATTAACGCCGCAAAATCTTGGGGATTTGTTAGTGAAGAGTCTCTTGAAAACCCTCAATTTGTTTTGATAAAATAAGAGAGCGATATTCCGTCGCTCTCTTTAAACTGGCGGTCGGAGTTGAACCGACAATAATCTCACCTCGTAAGGCGTGAAGCTACCCGTTGCGGTCATCGACCAGTGTGTTGAAGAATTGGCGGAGGGAGTCTAACCCTCAATATAAGGCGGCAAAAGCCGGCTCCCCGCTACCATGTTGCGACCATCAACCAACTTTCTGCTGCAAAAATACACAAATTTTCTAGTTACAGAACCCGAAAAACCAAAAAACAACCATAATTTTTTTGCTTTTTTTCAATAACGACTAATTTTGCACCCAATACATTGATGTTTAATCCGATAAATCTATCGCCATGAAGAAACTCCTTACCCTTGTTGTCCTGCTGACGGCTATGATGGCTGCCTTCGCGCAACCTGTGCATCACATCACATTCAACGGCACCGACCAATACATGGTCATTCCGCACCACGAAGATTTCAATATTGCTGCAAACCAGAGTTTCACCGTCACGGGATGGGTGCGCAATGAAACTTATACCTCGTTCCCACGTTATGTGTGCAAGCGCGACATGTCGGCGCAATCGGGCAGCGAACGCTCTGGTTATGAGTTTTTTGGCACTGGAAGCGCGGGCCAGTCTTTGGGCCTCAACACGCCTACCTCGACTTCAGGTCACGCTTTGTCGGTTTACACGGGCGTAACGGTGCCGGCAGGTGAGTGGATGCATTTTGCACTCGTCGTGAACCGCGACCTCAACGAGATACGGATTTACCATAACGGCGAGACCCAAAGCGCATGGGCGGCGGCAGTCGGCGACTGGGCCGTGACCAACACGCATGATGTGTTTGTCGGGGCGGGCAACAGCGGCGGAGTACCGACCAACTTTTGCAACGGCTCTTTTGGCAACATCCGTTTCTACAGCATGGCGCTCGACCCGAATGAAATCGTTTTTGACATGGAATTGACTTATCCTAGTGAATTCCCTACAGCCATGTATAACCATTTGCTTGCTGCCTACGATTTTTCTTTGGTAAATATAAATCCCTACAATAACCAAGTAACGGATATTTCTGAAAATGGGCATACGGCCCAATTGGTGAATATGCCTTTGCCTGGCCCGCCTGAAATCCTTGATGTCGCCCTTACGCAAGAAACACGCAAGACGGGTCGCGGCAACCCTAACGATGTGATTCTCAAGGCGGCTGTGAACTTTGGCGGCGACAATGCCTCGGTTATGATGTGGGACATGATTCTCAACCTTGAAGGCACCACCGACCTGAACGATATTGAAAGAATCAAGGTGTATTCCACAGGCACCGTCAATGCTTTCGATGAGCGCACGTCGCAAGGCGCCACTTTGATTGGCAGCACCACTCCGGCTTCGGGCGACTTTTATGTCCCCGTCGGAGGTTATCTTTATTCAGGCATGAACTATCTCTGGATAGTGGCCCAAGTCTCGTCCCAAGCCACGGAAGGCCATGTCATCGATGCCTCACTAAAGTCGATATATACTGACGAGCAGACTTTCCCGATAGACAATCCATCGCCGGTGGGCAACCGCGAAATCATTCTTGCTCACACCTTGCTTTTGCAGCCGGGCGACTATAATTCAACCAATTACCGCATCCCTGCGGTCATCACGGCGAAGGACGGAAGTATCGTGGCGGTCACTGACAAGCGCAAGTACAACGAAGGCGACCTTCCGCAAGACATTGACATCGTCTGCAATCGCAGCACCGACGGCGGCCATACTTGGAGCGAGCCTTATACCATCGCTTTGGGCACGGGTGTCAACCACGGCTTCGGCGACTGCGCCTTGGCGTGGAGCAACGACGACAACGGCCTCATCGCGGGCTTTGTAGGTGGTCCCGGCCTTTGGAACTCGACCCCATCGAATCCGATTCGCACTTACATTGCCAGAAGTTACGACAACGGCCAGACATGGACAGAACCCGAAGACATCACCCATTTCATCTTTGGCGACGACTGCATCGTTCCTGAACAGCGCACTTGGCGCGCCTCGTTTTTCGGTTCGGGCAATGGCTTGCGCACTTCCACGGGTCGTATTATGTTCGTGGCCGCCATCCGCGAGAACACGCAGCAGGTGCTTTACAACCACGCCGTCTATTCCGATGACAATGGGCAAACATGGCATGTGTCGGGTCGGGCTTCCTCTTCGGGCGACGAGGCCAAGGTCACGGAATTGGTTGACGGTCGCATTCTGATGAGCATCCGCCATGCGGGCAATCGTTGGTACAACATTTCCGAGGACGGCGGCGAGACATGGCAACCCACCACCTCGACTTGGTACGACATCACCGCGCCTGCCTGCAACGGCGACATGATTCGTTACACTTCCGAGAACCAAGGCCACGACAGGAACCGCTTGCTCCATTCGGTGCCTTACGGCAATTCCCGCACCGATGTGACGGTTTATGTCAGTTACGACGAAGGCGAAACTTGGCCCGTGAAGAAGTGCATTGTGCCATACAGTTCGGCTTATTCTTCGCTCTGCATCCTGCCTGACGGCACCATCGGACTTTATGTTGAGGAGGCTTACGCGGGCGCATCGGGCTATTCGACGGTGTTCTACAACTTCAGCCTCGAATGGCTTACCGACGGTAACGATACTTTTGATCCAACGGGAGTTGCTGAAAATCAAAGTCAAACGGAATCTTTGAAGGTTTATCCTGTTCCTGCTTCGTCATTCGTGACAATCGAAACTGAAGGGATGCAAACCATCAACATTTATAACGCTTTGGGCCAACTGGTCAAGTCTGTTTCAGCTAATGGAGTTTCGGAAGTTCGTTTGGATGTCTCCGAATGGGTTTCAGGAGTGTATTTCGTTGAAGGTGTGGATGGTAGCGGCTCCAAGAGAGTGGGACGGTTCGTGAAATGAATTTGGCGTTTTCTGGCCTTCAATAGTTTTTCCTTATCCAATACCCCAAGAAACGGTCGGCGACGGAATATATTTTTGTTCTGCCATCGTTCTCATAGGTTAATAGTTGGTCTTCCAATAATGTGGATATGGCATATTGAACCGAACTTGCCGACTTGAGGGCATGTTTTTTGACAAAAGCCACCGAAGTCACGCCGCAGGCTTTTCCTTCTTTGGCAATGGCAACAAGTGTTTCCTTTTGCTTGTAGTTGAGTCTGTTCATGGTGTTTGAGAATGAACGATCCCGTGCCTCCAACAATTCTTCCAATGCGTTCCTGATGTCTTCTTCGTCCATCGTCTTTTGCGGATTTGCGTTGGCAAAGGCGTTATGAAGGATATGGTGAACGTAATAGGTGTGCCCCTCAAACAGGTCGTAAGCAAGGTTTGCCGCCTCGGGGGTGATGGCTTTGCCCGCATCAATGATTTGTTGAATGGCAAAAGTTGTGTAAATCTCCTTGGGTATCCTTTCCAAATGGAATTGCTCCGTGCTATTGTAAAAAGGTCTTGCGGTGGAGTTGAACATGTTTTCGAGGATATGGCGGTTGCTGCCCGCAAAGATGAACAGGCAATTGTTCATGCGTTGGATATAAGTACGGAGCAAGGCCTCCACGTTTTTCTCGGGATAATTGGTAATCTGTTGAAACTCATCGATGGCGAAGATACAAGGCTTATCGGCCTTTTCTAAATAATTGAAGATTTCTTGGAGAGTAAGCTCAGGATTATGAATGTCGCCTAATTTGACATCGAATGAAGGTGTACCCGTCGCAGGGTCATAGCCCAAACTTCCTGTCAGCGACTTGATGGTGCTGAGGAAGAATTTCAGGGCTTTTTTTCCTTTTGGAACCAGTTTTGAATAGATTTCCTTGCTGAGAAAAAGCACCATTTCGTGGAGGCTTGTAGTGGGGAAAATGTCAACATAGAAAGTATGGAAAGCTGTTTTGATGGCAGGTTGTTCGTACACATGGTAGATAAGTTGCGTCTTTCCCATTCTCCTTGCTGAGGTCAACAGGATATGAGCCTTGTTTTCGATGATGCGGACAAGCTGTTGCGTCTCTTTCTCTCGGTCGCAGAAATAGGGTTCCGGGATGATGCCTGTGATGAAAAATGGATTCGTCATAACACTTCAATTTTCTGGCAAAAGTACAAAATTTTTCAATTATACAAATTCTATTATAGAAATTCTATAATTGAATCAAGGATTGGTGCGGTTGGGTTTATGTTGCAATTCTTATTTACTGCTTAACCCACTTCTTTACTGCTTAACCCACTTCCCCGAGGCGGCCTTTTGGGTGTCTTGCCAGATTTCCCAAAGATAAAGCCCTGATTTCCAGTCGGCAGTGTTGATGTTGGTTTGGAAGTCGAAAAGCTGTGCGTGAACCAAACGTCCCTGAAGGTCGTAGAAACGGATGACCGAACGCTCGAACGGCGCAGTGACATTAACGGAGCCGTTGCCAGGATTGGGATACACCTTGCAGGCCTCGTTGTCTTTCTCTTCAACGGAATTATAGGTTGGGGTTTTGGTATAAATATACTCAATCTCCATTTCGTTGTAGTCTGCACAAGTCCCAGGCAAATCGCTTTCCTGCATGGACAGCAAAGGATTGTTGAAAACGGGAATGTTTTTTTTGAAGGGACAATAAGGATAGAAAACGGAGTCGTCCTCATAATCCCAAGTCAAAAAGTCCTCGGTTTCTCTAAAAATCGAAATGTTCTTGCATAGGCCATTTGCATCATATTCGTACAAAGCTTTCTTGTTGAGATTCCATTCGTCGCCCGACCATTCGCCCATCCGATGCTCCTCGATGCGACCTTCAACATCGAAAACATTCACAAACTTGCTCGCATTGACCCATTGGCCGTCTTCCCATTTTTGCTTGGTTTCCGATTCCACTTCCCCGTCATGGGTGTAGGTGTAGGTTGTCAAAGTCAGGGGCGATGTTTCCGAGTCTTTTTGGATGGAAATCAATCGGTAATCGTCATCATAACG
>DAIOUZ010000189.1:0-6080 GCA_036759285.1 Candidatus Limiplasma sp.
CACCAACCATTTTTGTCTATTATACCTTACTTTTTACTTGTCCCTGCTACCATAACGATGCGAAAACCATAGCTGCTATTGCTGTGCTCTGGATCGAATTTGTAACGGAATGAGACTCGGCATCGTGATGCATAATAGGCCCAGCCTCCTCCTCTAAGCACCCGTTCCACACCCGTATCAGGACCTTGCG
This sequence comes from Candidatus Limiplasma sp., assembly GCA_036759285.1. Taxonomy (GTDB): domain Bacteria; phylum Bacteroidota; class Bacteroidia; order Bacteroidales; family F082; genus Limimorpha. The sequence continues at coordinate 191 of DAIOUZ010000189.1, forward strand.
GATCGGTTTGCAGGGCTCTATCGTATCGGGCATACCAGTCGCTGCACCACTCCCAAACGTTGCCACTCATGTCATACAAGCCCAATTCGTTGGCGGACTTCTCCTTCACTGGATGTGAAGTGCTGGCACTGTTCATATAATACCAACCTGCCAGTCCCATGTGCTTACTTCCCGCGTACTTATCGCCTTTTGCCATCTTTCCACCTCGCGCCGCAAACTCCCATTCCGCCTCGGTCGGGAGTCTGAATTTCTTACCAGTAAGTCCGCTAAGCTTCTCGACAAATGCCTGACAATCGTCCCAACTCACATAATACATGGGATAATTAGCCCCGACGCCCCTCAAAGGCCATTCGGGATTGGCTTTGTCACGCTGTTGTTCCACCGTCGTGCCCATCACCGCTTCCCACAATCCCTGTGTCACCTCAGTCTCAGCCATATAGAACGAGCTCACAGTCACAAAATGAGGCGGGGTTTCGTCGCCAGCGGCTTCCGTATCAAAATTCGCCCACTGATGGCCAAAACTTTGTGCACCCATGATAAACCTATCGCCTTCCACATATTTCATTGTAAAGGATACCCCATTGGCCGTGACCACTATTTCTTCTTGTGCCACCAAAGCACAGGTCATGCCAAATAAGAAAAGGACCAAAATGATTTTAACAAACTTAGTTTTCATGATATTAATTTTTATCGTTGCAAAAATAGTAAAATTTTGAAACAACGAAAAAATCAGCCAAAAATCTTCCCAATTATTTTTTGAGCATTCGACTCATTGTCATAAAGTTGTCGCATCTGTTCATCGCGTTCATCAATGTCGTCCTCGGTGAAATCTTCTTCCATCAGCCTTTTGATTTCTGCAATCATTTGTTCAGGCTCATCAGCCACCACGCAAAGCATATCCAAAGAGGTCCCCTTCACCATATCGGAATTGACCAGACAGAAACGCCCGTTGTATAACGCATTTAACAGCTTCAGCTTCAACCCTGTAGGCTGATTCGTCACCAAAATGTTCACCTGCGCTTGTCGTAACAGGTCAATCATCTCAGCATCATCGGGATTGGCCATCAAAGTCACATTTGAGTATCTATCAGCCAGCTTTTTCAACTTGTCTGAAGGATTCAAACCTGACACGACGCAATGCAGGTCAAGTTCCGAAAACACATTCTCTATCAGCCACTTGGCCGCATCCTCGTTTTCCCTGACGGAAAGGTTGCCGTGATACAAGACATATTCTCCCCTACCCGTCTCCGAACACACGGAATCGGCCGCATTAAAGCCTGGCACAAGGGTCACGTTCTGATAGCGTTTCGTGAAATACTCCATGTCTTTTTGCGAAATGGCGAAAATCCCAGCCGATTTCAACAAAACCGACTCATAACGCTTTAACTTCCAAGCCTCTGCAAGATAGAACAACTTCTTCCAACCACATTTCTCCGCGTCGCCCAGACCCTTATAATAGTCGTGTTCCACATTGTGGGCGCGCACATAGATCTTTCTGTTTTTCAAACGTTTGTCCAACAACACAGCAGTCGTATGCAGACCCTCGCAAAGGATGGGATAATCGTCCTTCAGCAAGTCCTGCACCAAAGCCTCGGAGCGACGCGTATTAACGATGAACGGCGTAAGACTCAACTGCTTGACGAACGAAGTGTCACGTTTATAATACTTTACCTCGTGGCAGCGTTTCAATATCTCTTGTTCGCCACGACCGTACTCAAAACAATGCAGATGCACCTTAATGCCCGCCTCCGAAAGTGCCTTCACGCGGTAAAACACGTCAATCACCCCGCCGTAATTGGCTGGATAAGGCACGTCAAAAGCGATGATATGTAGGTGATTTTCAGTCATAATGATGATAGATTTCAAGCAGTTTCTGTTCTTCGTTTTCCCAACACAAATCTTGTGCCGCGACGGCCAAGTTACACTTCCATTGTTCCCTTCTCACCTCGTCCGACAAGGCCTCACGAATGGCAGCGGCTATGGTTTCAGGCTGATGATTCTCGATGAACAAACCCAAATCATATTTCCTAATAATCTTTTCTATCTCCGTCAGATGCGACGCCACAATCGGTACACCTGCTTGGATGAAGTCGAACAGTTTGTTAGGTAGGCTGAAGCGATAATTGAGGTTGGTGTCTTTGTCCAAACAAAAACCCAATTCAGCCAGTTGTGTGTGCGCCATCATCTGTTGGTAAGACATCCTTGGAAAGAAGTGTACTCTGTCCGTAATTTGCAGCTCTTCAACCATTTGCTTCAACACGGGCAGCACATCGCCGCCACCAATAATCATCAGGAAACAGTCATCCAAAAGTGCCACGGCTTGCACCAGTTCCTCTGCCCCACGTTGTATGTTGATGCCAGAGCCTTGTAATACTAATAGGTGTTTGTCGGTGGGCAAGCCCAATGCTGTTTTATCGCCTTTGGGCGGCAAGGCAGCTCGCGGCGGAATGTTGCGGATGACATGCACTTTTACACCGTATTTCTCGCGGAACAAGTCAGCAATGGAGTCACAAACGGTGATCATTTCGTCCAATTTGGGCACCACGAAGCCTTCAATGCGTTTCCAGACGCGCTGTACCTTGGGCCGATGCACCACTTCCGGTGTTTCAGTAAAGTATTCATGGCTGTCGAAAATCATCTTGATACCTTTCAGCCGCGAGATGAAATAATTAGGCAATACCGTATCCAAGTCATTGGACAGCAACAGTTGAGCACGATGAAACAGCAGGAAGAAAAACAAGCGGATGTTGAACTCGGCATAAAACTGTGGCCCCTTCTCAAAAAGCAACTTCATCCGGTGCGAAGCGTATGGACGGTCGTCCATCGGTGGGCTCTTGCGTTGCTTCCGTCCCACCAAAAGCACCTCATATCCAGCCTTTTGCAAAGCCAGACACGACTTGTTGACCCGCTGGTCTGTGACCAAATCATTGATAACCGATACGATGGCGCGTTTCATAGAACTAACAAACTGGTTTTCTTCATCTTCCGTCAATACACCACATTGGTTTTCAACGTTTTTGTATTCCCGACCGCATCCGTCACCACAACCTTCACTTTGTTTTCACCCTTCTTCATTTTCTCGTCGAACTCATAATACAACAGGGCATTCTTGGCGTCGTATTGTCCAAGCACCCAGACATCGTCCAGATAAATGTCGTATGTTTCAATGCCTGTCATGTCGTCTGAAATCTTGAACCTCAGCGACTTCAGTGCCCTCACGGATTGTCCTTTCTTGAAGTTGGAAGCCTTGACTGTCGGTGCCACGGAGTCAATCTTGATGGTGTATTCACCCATTGACCTTGTCTCTACTTCCATACAGCCATTTTTCATCTTACCGCCCAAAGAAGTCACCTTGCCACTATTGTCGATATAGGCAATATACATTTTCGGATGGTTGGCCCATTTTTCCCTAGGACGGATACGCACCGTGAAGTTCTTGAAGGTCGTCATCTCTTCATCTCCAAAGCGATAAATCCTTGAGCAGCAACCTTTTTCGTCGCGTTGGCCCGTCTGAATCCATTCGTCGCGGAAAAGGGTTCCTTTTTCCATGGAAACGTTGAAGTCCTCAATGGTAATATCGGAATTCATCGAGCCGTCAGCACGCACGAAATACTCGCTGCGACGATGCTGGGGGCGCTCAACCTCCACGGGAGCCGTACCCACCACATTGAAACTGATTTGGGAGGCGTTGCCTGTATAATCGCTGATTTTGAAGCGTGCCCTCACCGTGTCTCCCTTATCCACTACCACCGTGCCATTTCTCTTCTCAATCATGTGCAATTTGTTGTAAGGATCTGTCTCTGTGCGCACATAACTCGATTTCTTCTGCTTGTAATGTCGGTAGTCGAGCAAGCTGTTCACATAACGCGGCTCACTGTAGGAGAAGCTGTCGCATTCCACTTGGAAGACCAACTCATCGTCAAGGAAAAGCTCATAAAGATAAGGGCCATTTTTGTTTGTCGAAGTGCCCACCCTATCGAAGGTACAGATGCCAAATGCGATTTCACCATTGGCTTCAACATGGGTCTTGTCTTTCAACGAATATGAGCCATTCTCACCTTCAAGCACCGAGAAATACACCGGCTTGATGTCGCCTTCAAGAGTGGAATTGTCGCCCAAAGGATACAACGATATGCCCCGAATCTGCGGCTTCACCTTGTCTTCAATCTTATAACCGAAATACAACGGATTGACAGGCTTCTCACTCAAGGTATGACGGATTTCAAAATGCAGATGCGGTCCACCCGAGCCACCCGAATTGCCCGAATAGCCAATCAGCTGACCTTTCTTGATGGGAAACTTGTCAGCCTCAGGATAGATTTGAGAGGCGAACTTCTTATGCTTGTATTGGTACTGTTTCACATATTTGGCAATCTCGCCCGAAAAGCGCTGCAAATGGGCATAGACACTCGTATAGCCATCATAATGCGTGATATACAACACGTTACCGTAACCGAACGGCGACACACCGATACGGCTGACATATCCATCGGCCACCGCATACACCTTCTTGCCTTCCACACCCTGCGTCTTAATGTCGAGGCCGGCATGAATGTGATTGGGACGAATCTCACCAAAAGTGGCGGAGAGATAAAGAGGGATGTCAAGCGGGTTTCCATATTGAGGGAATTTCTCTTGAGCCCAAAGGCTTATAGCAGCAAAACAGAGCAAAATAGCAAAGAATGAGCGTGTCTTCATAGTGACAGTTTTCCGAATGATTGAATAATTGGGCAAAGATACACCTTTTTTGCATACTTTTGCATCGATAAAGAAATAAACCATGCGCCGTAAAACGAGAAAAGAGAGAATCCAGGAATGGCTTTCGTCGCCATATATGTTGCTGATATACCGTTTGTTGGCCACATTATTGGCACTCAGCATCAGCCGTTGGATGCTCTACCTGTTCAACATCCAGTTTTTCCATCAGTTGAACATGAGAGAGGCCGTGTCGTTATATTTTTACGGCATGAGGTTCGACCTTCCCATCGTTTTCGGAATCAACATTTTGACCATCATTTTTTATTGTTTTCCTTCAAAAATCATTTACAATAAAAGGCTGCAAGACATCGTTGACATCGTCTATGTCACTCTCAACGCCTTCGCCATATTCTTGAATTTCTTCGATATCGTTTCGTTCCATTTCTTCGGAAAGCACCTCACGATTGATTTCCTCAAAGTCCTGAGCCATTCCGACGAGGTTTCGTTTGGCACAATAAGACAGGTATTTTTTGACTATTGGTACCTCCTCGTTATCTTAATACTTTTTATTCTGACCATCAGGGTGGTGGCCATGCAGACTAGAATCCATCCACCTGCGAAGGAGGAACGACCCCATTGGCGACTGCATCAAGCCATCAGCTTGGGCATTATGATCATATTGGCCATTATCGGCATTCACGGTGGCCTTCAAGCCAAACCCATCAGCGTCGAGACCGCCATGCAATACACCGACCCACAAAATGCGCCCATCCTGCTCAACACGCCATTTTGCCTCTTCACGACCCACGAAACCGTCTTGAAAGAACGGACAGGAACTTACGAAAGCGACTTCACACCCATCCATAAAGATTTGACACCCAATCGTTTCATAGAAAACGACAGCTTGACACTAGACAGTGTTCCAAGCAATGTGGTTGTCATCATACTGAAAAACATCGGGCAGGAGATGATCGGACACTACAGCCACGACCGACGGTTTGAAATCACGCCATTCCTCGACTCGATCCTCAGCCAGAGCCTCACCTTCTACGGCATGTCGAACAGTCGCCGAGGCCTCGAAGCGCTGCCCGCTATCATGGCCAGCATCCCTGCACTGATGGAGAACGACTTCACAAGATCGGCTTACGCTGACAACGACTTTGATGCCTTCTGCCAGCACTTGCAACGAAAT
>DAIOUZ010000190.1:0-5998 GCA_036759285.1 Candidatus Limiplasma sp.
TGATGTGGAGCGGCTTGGAGAGCATCGCCTTCAACCAGAACCGCAAGGTCACCGACATGAAATTCTTCGAGTTCGGCAACGTCTATTTCTTCGACGCAAGCAAAGTCGGCGACGAGACCAAGCCGCTCAAGCCCTATAACGAACACACCTGCCTCGACCTCTTCCTCACTGGCAACAAGCAAGCCGAGCTGTGGAACGCCCCGAGCAAGGCCCTCGATTACTTCGATTTGAAAGAATACGTCATGGGCGTGCTCAACCACTTCAAGTTCGACTTCAAGGCCTTGGAAGCCAAGGAAGCCAACCTGCCGCATTTCGACTATGCGACCACCTATTGTGTTGACGGCAAGGAGATTGTCACCCTCGGCAAACTCAGCAAGAAGACCTTGAAACACTTCGACCTGAAGAAGGACGTCTACTACGCCACCTTCAACTGGACCATGATGATGCAATGCCTGGCCAAGGCCAAGGAAGTGCACTTCGAGCCGCTGTCGAAGTTCCCCGCCGTGCGCCGCGACCTCGCCATGATCTTCGACAAGAGCGTCACCTTCGACGAGGTGAAGAAAGTCGCCATGGCCGCCGAGAACAAGATCCTGCAATCGATGAGCCTCTTCGACGTCTACGAAGGCGAGAAGATTCCGGCTGGCAAGAAACAATACGCCATGAGTTTCGTGCTGATGTCGCCCACCACCACCCTCACCGACAAGGTGATAGAAAAAACTATGGGCAAGATTCAAGGCGCGTTTGAACAGCAGTTGGGAGGAGTTCTTAGATAATACTGAATGTAGAATGCTGAATGCTGAATGTCGCAATACGACGCTGGGCTTCGCCCCATTGACTGCGTCGAATCTTCGATTTCAGCATTCATCATTCAGCATTCAGAATTCATAATTAACTGAAATCATGGACGTACAAGCAATAAAACGAACCTTCGCCATCATCGGCACCGACCCTGAGCTCGACCGCGCCATCGGCATTGCGGCACAGGTGGCCTCTACTGACCTCACCGTACTCATCACGGGCGAGAGCGGTACGGGTAAGGACGTGTTTCCGAAGATCATCCACCAAAACAGCGCGCGCAAGCACGGGCAATACTTTGCCGTGAACTGCGGCGCCATCCCTGAAGGCACCATCGACTCGGAACTGTTTGGTCACGAAAAAGGTGCATTTACCGGTGCCGTCGGCGAGCGTAAAGGTTACTTCGAGATAGCCGACAAAGGCACGCTTTTTTTGGATGAAGTCGGTGAGCTGCCGCTTTCAACCCAAGCAAGACTGCTGCGCGTTTTGGAGAATGGTGAGTTCATCCGCGTAGGTGGCAATAAAGTGATGAAAACCGACGTCAGAATCGTCGCCGCCACCAACGTCGACCTGCCTTTGGCTTGAACACCATCCCGATTGACATCCCCGCCTTGCGCGAAAGGAAAGGCGACATTCCCCTGTTATTCCGCAAGTTTGCCTCCGACTTCGCTGAACGCAACCACATCCCCGCCATCATGCTGACACCTGATGCGATGAAGATGTTGGAGAATTACCGTTGGGACGGCAACGTACGCCAACTGAAAAACGTCACTGAGCAGATTTCCATCATGGAGACCGACCGCAACATCACAGCGGAGACCTTGGCGAAATACCTGCCTAACAGGGTACCGAGTGCATTGCCCGTGTTGCTGCCACACGACGACTCGATGGAAAGCGTCAGTGAGCGCGACCTGCTCTATCGTGTCCTCTTCGACATGAAAAAAGACATCGCTGAGCTGCGTGCCCAGGTCAACAATATGACTGGCGGCCGCCCGATGGAACAAAACTACGTGCAGTCCAATCCAGTGACCCAAATCGGCAACACGGTTGTTACGCGAGTAAGCCAAAACGAGCCGGAAGAGACCGAGCCGGAGTTCACCGAATTCATCCCTGCTGAGGAAGCGCATTATGGTGTCGTTTCGACAAGTTCAACGACCGGCATGCCCGAAACGCTCTCTCTTGAGCATCATGAGAAAGAGATGATTATCAAGGCATTGGAAGCCCATCGCGGCAAACGTAAAGACGCAGCAAAGGCTTTGGGCATCAGCGAACGGACCTTGTATCGCAAAATCAACGAATACGGCATTGACTTATGAGAATCAAGGCGAAGATAGCGGTTCTTGTGCTAGCGTTGGCCTTTGTCTGCCACGGCTGCGGCATCTATTCGTTCTCGGGTGCTTCGATTCCCGCCGAGGCCAAGACCGTTTCTGTGGAATACTTCCCGAACCATGCCCAACTCGTCAACCCGTTGCTGAGCGACAACCTCACCAACGCTCTGAGGGATGCGATGAACAACCAAACCACGCTGGATCTGATTGAATCAGGTGGTGACCTTGCCTTTGAAGGCGAAATCACCGACTACAGGACTTCTCCCGCGGCCATTTCGGGCCAGACCGCAGCCATGAACCGACTTACCATTACGGTAAAAGTCAGGTTTAGCAACCGCATCGACGACTCGAAAGACTTCGAGCAATCTTTCTCCCGCTACGAGGACTATCCCAGCGACCAGGATCTGACTTCGGTCCAAGAGGCACTCACCTCGACCATCGTCGAACAATTGGTGGAAGATATCTTTAATAAGGCATTGGTAAACTGGTAATTAGAATGTGGAATGATGAATGTGGAATGCGGAATGATGAATGTGGAATGCGGAATGATGAATGCGGAATGATGAATGTGGAATGATGAATGCGGAATGATGAATGCGGAATGATGAATAATTGATAACTGATTCTATGGACAGCAAGCAATTGATAGGATACTTGACGCGGCCCGAAAGGCTGAAAGATGATGCCGTGCAAAACATGGAGCAAGTGGTGAGAGATTATCCCTATTTCGCCATTGGGCAAGCCTTGTTGTCCGTCGCCTACATGAACGTTGACGACAAACGGTACGAGCAACAGCTGAAACGAACGGCCAGCATCATGCCCAACCGCGACAAGTTGCGGCAGTTCACCCTTTTGGCACGCCATCGTCTCCTCAGTGAGCCCGTGATGCCCACTTTGCCCGATGAGTTTGCCCCTGACAAGCGGTCGTCCAACAACGAAACTGTCGATGCGAAAGATGACGTTCAGAGCAACATTATTAAGGAAAAGGTATTCATCATCCCTGAAATTGACCTGAGGAGCAGCCATGAAGAGCTTTCCGCCGAGATGGCCCTTTTGGAAGAAAAACGCAAGTCGTTGGACGAACTGAAAGCCATCATTGCCGCGCGCCTGAGAGAAATCGAGGAAGAGAAACTGCAAAAGGAAGCAGGCAAGCCCGTTGCCAAAAAATTGTCACGTAAAGAACTGATAGACAAGTTTATCACAGAGAATCCGAGCATTTCACGACCCAAGGCCGAGTTCTACAATCCGCTCACTGTAGCACAAAACAGCATCATCGACCAAGAGAACATCGTCAGCGAGACTTTGGCCAAAATCTATGAGCAACAGGGCTATGTTGAGAAGGCAATTTCAATTTATGAAAAATTACACTTGAAATATCCAGAAAAAAGTCGTTACTTTGCAGCCCAAATTGAATGGCTCAAAAACAGTCAAAAAAGTCAAACATTAAATAATTAAACATGTACACGTTAGTAGTAATTTTAATCCTGATTGTCAGTGTGTTATTAGGATTGATCGTTCTGGTTCAGAACTCTAAAGGTGGCGGTTTGGTCTCCAACTTCGGAGGTGCAAACCAGATGATGGGCGTGCGTCAGACGACCGATTTCCTTGAAAAAGCCACTTGGACAATGGCCGCCGTGTTGGTGGTGCTCTGCTTGATTTCAAGCGTTACCATTCCCAAGAATGTCAAACAAGGCAATGCTCTCGACACCGAGATGCGTTCCCAGATTGAAAACGTTTTGCCCAGCGCTCCTGCTGCCGAAGTACCCGCTGCTGCAGCTCCCGCAGAGGCTCCCGTTGAGACACCAGCCGAATAAAACAGAGACAATCTGAACAAATGATAAAAGAGGATGACTGCGGTCATCCTCTTTTTTTGTTTTTTGTTTTTCATTTTTGCGGCTGCCGTGATACGACAGCCCTACAACCCCAACAGGACAATTTCCCTCAGGGGGTTGTAGGGCTGTCACATCGTGGCAGCCGAAAAAAAACCGCAAACATCAATGTGGCTGTCGTAATACGGCAGCCCTACAGCCCAACCATCGGGCATATTGTTTCCGTTGGGGCTGTAGGGCTGTCACATCGTGGCAGCCGCAAATCATCAATCACCGTTTTTTATAAAACCGATCCAATTCCCATTTTTCAGGATTATGTTGGATATATTGGGCAATGTGGTTCATTTCCGTGAAATTTCGAATGACATGATCATGGAAACGCGGTTGCCATGCAAATGAAATGTCTTGTTCGTTGGCATATTTGGTGACAGCGGATTTGTATTGTCCAATGATACGCGACAGCCGCCCGCAACAATGGGAACGGCGCTGCATTTCTTCGTTTTTGTCTAATTGGGAATCATTAATGATTGATTCGTCACAGCGGCTGCCGTAATACGACAGCCCTACAGTCCCAGATTCATGCATCATGTTTCCGTTTTGGGCTGTAGGGCTGTCCCATTGGGGCAGCCGCTGATCGATTTGCGACAATTGTTCATCGTCAGGCCATTCAATTGGATTATCCACAATAACAATCATGTGAATATGATTCGGCATCACCACGTATTCTGGAACCGCGACATTATCATTGATTTCTGGTATTTTTTCTATGCAACGCAGCGCAAATTCCCCAATTTCCGACAACACCATTTTACCATCAACCACATCGCCAAAATACAATTCATGGTTTTTGGTGCAAATCGTTATGAAATAATTCGCACCATTATAATCGTGCCATGTTGCGCGTGGGGATTTTCGTTGTGGTAAATTGTATGGCATTGAAATTCAATTTTTCCGCAAAGATATCGAATAAATCCAAAAATGAAACAATTTGGCGGAAACAATAATGCGGCTGCCGTAATACGACAGCCCTACAACCCCAATAGGGGGTTGTAGGGCTGTCACATCGTGGCAGCCGCAAAAAAACAGCGCACCCAAAAGGATGCGCTGTTTTCGTTTGAATCAGGAAAGATTATTTCCCTTCAGCAAGCCTCTTGTAGCCTTCATAGCGGAGTCTAGCAAACTGCTCGGTCTTAGCGAACAGTTCGCGTGCCTCTTCTGGGAAGGTCTTCACGAGCGAGTTGTAACGCACCTCACCCATGATGAACTTCTGGAAGTCGGCCCAGTTGGGTTCCTTCGAATCCAAGTGGAAGCCGTTCTTGCCTTCCTCTTCCTCGGCGGGGTTGAAGCGCCAGAGGTGCCAGTAACCGCACTCAACGGCGAGCTTCTCTTCGAGCTGGGAATGACCCATGCCGATCTTGATGCCGTGGTTGATACACGGAGCGTAGCAAATCACCAGTGACGGGCCCGGATAAGCCTCAGCTTCCTTGATGGCCTTGAAGTACTGGGCTTGCGATGCACCCATGGCGACCTGTGCCACATAGACGTAGCCGTAGCTCTTGGCAATCATGCCGAGGTCTTTCTTGCGGACCTTCTTACCTGAGGCAGCAAACTTGGCGACAGCACCGGCAGGCGTAGCCTTGGAGCTCTGACCACCCGTGTTCGAGTAAACCTCAGTGTCGAGGACGAGGACGTTGACGTCTTCGCCGCTGGCCAACACGTGGTCGAGGCCACCGAAACCAATGTCGTAAGCCCAACCGTCACCACCGAAGATCCACTGGCTCTTCTTGGCGAGGAAGTCCTTGTTGTCCAACAGTTCTTGTTCGAGCTCGCAACCGTGGCAGATGCAGATCTTGCGACCAGCAGCCTTAGCCTTCTTGGCTTCTTCCAGCTTTTGGGCAGCCACTTCTTCACCGTAGATTTCCTTACCCTTGGTGGAGAAGAAGTTGATGCAACCGTCGATGTCGAGGATGGCCTTTTCAAGGGCGGCGACAAATTCGTCAGTAGCCTTGCGGTTGGCGACCGTGTCGTTGTAGGTGTCTAACCACT
>DAIOUZ010000191.1:0-1238 GCA_036759285.1 Candidatus Limiplasma sp.
GGACTCGAACCTAGATTTAAAGTTTAGGAAACTTCCGTTCTATCCCTTGAACTATTAGGCCATATTTCGACGGGCTCAATAACCATCGGATAAATCCGCTGCAAAGGTACTACTTTTTTTGAGATAGGAACAAGTGTTTTGAAAAAACGTTTGCTTTATGAAGGGATGTCATAGGCATCAACAGGTATGTCAGTATGTAAAGCAGGCTTCAGAAAGCATGTCATCCCAGCGGTGGACGGTGTGGTAGCATGGGATCTATGCATTCTGAAGCTGTCCATAGAAGTATCTTACCTTTTGAACCGCCGCGCATAGATTCCCTCTATCGCACATGCCCTCGTTGGAAATCGAAGATTCATCGATACGAAGTGAGATAATGACATGCACGGCTTGTTGAATGACACGGGAGACTGAAACTTATTTCAATTCTAGCACAATGGGGCAGTGGTCGGAGTGCATCACCTCGGGCAAGATGCCAACGTTAGCGATGCAATCTTTCATGTTGTCCGTCACCATGTGGTAGTCGATGCGCCAGCCGAGGTTCTTGGCACGGGCACCGGCGCGGAAGCTCCACCAGCTGTATTGGTTGGGCTCCTTCACCAACTGGCGGAACGAGTCAATGTAGCCGTCGCTGAGGAAGTCGGTCATCCATTGCCGCTCCTCGGGTAGGAAACCCGACATCGTGTCGTGTTTTCTCGGGTTGTTGATGTCGATGTCCTCGTGGCAGATGTTGTAGTCGCCGGAGAGTACCAGCTGAGGCCTTTCTTTGCGCAACTCGTTGACATACTTGCGGAAGAAGTCGAGCCACACCATCTTGAAGGCTTGGCGCTCGTCGCCTGTGGTGCCCGAGGGATGATAGACACTGACCACCGAGAGGTCACCGAAATCAGCACGGAGAAAGCGGCCTTCATTGTCGTATAAAGGTTCATTCATGCCGTAAACCACGTTTTCGGGCTCCTTTTTTGTGATGAGGCCAACACCGCTGTAGCCTTTCTTTTGGGCAGGGAACCAATAATGGTGGTAGCCCATCATCTCGAAGTCCATCAAGGGAATTTGGTCGGGTGTGGCTTTCAGCTCTTGGAAGCAGAGCACATCGGGTTGGTAGTCGTTGATCCATTGCAGCAGGCCCTTGTTGATGGCCGCGCGGATGCCATTCACGTTGTAGCTGACGATTTTCATTTGTTGTATTGTTTGTTGATACGCTTTGCGTCATTGCGAGGAGGAACGACGAAGCAATCCAG
>DAIOUZ010000191.1:1248-5961 GCA_036759285.1 Candidatus Limiplasma sp.
ACTGCTTCGTGCCTCGCAGTGACGCGAAGCGGCTCCGATAAGCTTTTGAAGTTGCGAAAATAATGAAAAAGTCATTTCTTTTTCCTTTGCGCGTTACTTTTTCCTATTTTAGCGGCCTTAAAACAAGAGAAACCGTGCTCAAAGATAAGCTTAACGGATGGATTGACCAGTTCAACACGTGGCGGGCGACGCACATGACCGACCGACGTTTCATGATTTTGCTCAGCATCCCGACGGGTTTCTTGGCAGGCGCAGCTGCTGTGATTATCAAGAAGTTAGCGCATGGCATCCGTGAATTGGTCTTCAATGTCCAGGGCAATTATTCCCATTTTCTCTTTTTCATCTGTCCTGCTATCGGTATCCTGCTAACCATCCTATTCTGCAAGTACATCTTGAAAAGAGACGTCGGCCACGGCATTCCTGGTATCCTTTACGCCATCTCAAAGAACAAAGGCAAAGTACATCATAGCAGCACTTGGTCGAGCATCATCACCAGTGCCCTGACGGTCGGCTTCGGCGGTTCGGTGGGATTGGAAGGTCCCTCCGTGTCGACAGGTGGCAGCATCGGCTCCAACATCGCGCAATTGCTCAAACTCGACTACAAACACACCATCCAACTTATCGGCATGGGTGGCGCGGCGGCCTTAGCGGCCATTTTCCAAGCGCCTATCACGGGCATCGCCCTTGAGGTGTTTATGATCGATTTGTCGCTCAATGCCATAGTGCCCATCATTTGCTCCTCGTTTGTCGCCATCTTGACGGCCTATTGGTTCTTGGGGCAGACGGTGGAATATACTGCCGTCATCACTGAGGGCTTCATCCCTTCCAATGCTTTGTATTATGTGTTGTTAGGGCTCTTCGCAGGTTTGGTTTCGGCTTATTTCCTCAAGGTGACTTTTAGCGTGGAGAAGCGTTTCAAGAAAATCGATTCGCCATGGAAACGACTGCTCATTGGCGGTACTTTACTTGGTATACTAATCTTCTTGTTCCCAGCACTTTATGGTGAGGGTTATGTGGCCATCAACTCGGCTTTGCGCGGTGATTATAGCCCTATTTTCGGCAATAAGTGGTTCGTGCAATTCAAGGACTTTGATTTGGTGGTCATCATCTTGTTTGCGGGTATGATTTTGTTGAAAGCTTTTGCCACGGCCTTCACCTTCGGTGCGGGAGGTGTGGGTGGCACTTTCGCACCCGCTTTGTTTATTGGTGCTTTCACGGGATTGTTCTTCGCCACGTTGGTCAATTATCTAGGTCTAGGCAACCTTGACCCGGCCAAGTTTGCCCTTGTCGGCATGAGTGGCTTGGTGGCGGGTATGCTCCATGCCCCGTTGACAGGTCTTTTCCTCATTGCCGAAATCACCAACGGCTATGCACTGATTGTGCCTCTGATGATTGTGTCGGCTTTGTCTTACGCCATCAACAGGCTGTTTTTCAGCCATTCCATCTATACCAATTCTGTGGCGGAGAAGGGCGTGGAAGTAACCCACAACAAGGACAAGAGCATCCTTAATATGATGGCCATCAATCAGTTGATTGAAAACAACTTTAGCCCTATCCACCCCGATGCCACTTTCCGCGATTTGTTGCCTTTGGTGTCGTCGTCGAAGCGCAACATCTTCCCTGTGGTCGACAAGGAAGGTTTCTTCTGTGGCCATGTGCTGTTCGACGATGTGCGCGCCATCCTTTTCGACGCCAGTTATTACGACCAATCTATCCAGAACTTTGCCGTCCTTCCCGATTATGTTATTCATCCCGAGGAACCGATGGAAGAGATTGTGCACAAGTTTCAGAAATCGGGCAAATATAACATTCCTGTCATCCAGGGAGGGAAATATTTGGGTTACCTCTCACGGGCCAATGTGTTCTCAGCTTATAGGAATATGATGAGTGAGATTTCGGAAGATTGATTTTTTTTCACGAAAGATGCGCAGAAAACCCGATTTTGCGCAGAAATCCTGTTATCAGGTTCCACATTTGGAAAATAAGGGTTTTCACAAAACCTAATTGGTTATTTTTGCGTCACTTTTAATCAACATTATGTTCAACTAACAAAACTCAAACAAATGAAAAAAGTAACATTTCTGCTTGCTGCCCTTTTTGTGGTTGGCTTGTTCATGACAAGTTGTACCAAAACCAACACCAAAGGTCTTTATGAGTACACCACCGACTCACATGTCCAAGCTTCTTTCGATGATGTTTCGGCATTGGATGATCTTCTTAGACCGAAGTTGCATCATGGGTTTTACGAACTTACCAAAGATGAAGCTCGTGCTGAATGGAATTCGTTCATGCAATCTGCTCAAAATGTTAATGTAAGTATTACTAAACCTGATCATTACTTCACTATAAAATTTGTCCGTAGGGAAGTGAAAGATGGTGCTTATGTTATAGTAGAGACCGTTGGTGAACATACCTGGAATAGCGAAAACAATTAATTCCCAAAAGGTATATAAAGTATCAAATTTGTTTTTTTGTATCGCATTTCATCAACCTAAATTATTATACAAAATGAAAAAAGTAATGTTTTTGCTCGCCACCTTGCTTATCGGTGGCATGTTACTCACGGGCTGCAAGAAAGACACAACCCCAACACCGACACCTTCAACTCCTGACACACCATCGACTCCAACGACGAGAAAAGTGGTTTACACGTTGGATAAAACTGTTATTGTTGCCTTGAGCAGCTACCAGATTTCGCCTTGCTTCCATTACAACTTTTCCTATAAGGATGCCGATGGGACTATGGTTGAAGTGAATGATCCCACTTTGCCTTGGACCAAGGAGATTAACGTAAATGCTCCTTTTGAGGCCAAAATAGAAGGCAAAGTTACTTACAATGAAGCCGAACTTCCCGATACTGTGTATTATGGAAGGGTTGCCTTAATCAATGACGATGGGTTAACCACTGGTTGGGCGGGCTCCAAAGAAAAATTCCTTCAATATATTGCTGCTCGTCCTGACAGATTGGAATTCAGCAATACCAAGACCATCCAATAAAGGAGCGTCTTTGAAATTAGCAAGTTAGCTAATATCGCACATTTGCCCGACCTTCAAGTGATGAAGGCCGGGCAAATTGTTTTTTGTGGACAAATGTCGCATTTTTTCTGAACATTGCGGCAAAAACCGTAATTTTGCGGTCATGGAAACAAAGGAGCAAACCCCTATCGAAAAGGCGGAAAGTATTGAAAGCCTGTGTCTTGTGAACCATATAGACAGTGGCTTTCCACGTTGGCTCATCGAGGCGGCTTTTGTGTGCTATCTCTTGCAGGCCGTCGTCAACTATGCACCGCTGATGCATTGGATGGATGATGCTCACCTTTCATGGGTACGAGGCATTGTCCAGACCTTTGGGGCTGTGGTGATGTATGTCGGTCTCATGCGAGGCATGAAATCGCTCTATCGTCCATTCACGGTGTGGTGGTGGATAGTCATTGCGCTGAACCTCCTCGGATTCATGACGGAGCTGGTACCAGCACTCATGTATCGCGTTGGGTTGCCCGTGGCCGTCTCGCTGATGTTGGTCTACGTACCCTTGGGCAGTGCCATCCTTTATAACTATCGTGGCAGGCTGCGTCAGGTCGGTGTTTGGATGGTGCTTTACATCTTGATTTCCAGCATTATTCCAGTTGTTTCTTTCCTGCTTGTCGGCCCCGAGTCGGGCTTGGCCAACCTGTCCATGGAAATACCTACCATCGCTGTCATTGTCATTTACGCTTGGGTGCAGCGAAGAGTATTAATCTGATTTTGTGGCAATGGAGCGTTTTATGGAAAGGCGCTTATTCAATTAAACTTCTTGAGGAGGCTCTTCATCTGGTTGCCTACATCTCTTCTGCTCAATGGGTGATCGGCATTGGAGAGCACGCTGTGGAAATAAATGACCCTGTCAGTCTGTGTATCAATGACAGCCGTGTAAAGGGCGTTGCCAGTCTGGTCACCTGCGGTGTAGCGTTTTGGTTCATCGAAAACGGTTCTTATAATGTTGCCCACCAGTTCTTCCAGTTTCTCCTGATCATAGGTTTCGTTGCTCTTGATATAGCCATAGGCATGTACAACGATGCCATAGCGATGTCCTGTGGACTTAATCAAATCAGTAAGTGCTTTGGGTACTTTAAGATTCTTAATATCGGAGGATTCAAGGTCAGAGAATCTGTCGATCCATCTTGCGATGGATGCGCCCTCGCCCGTGTAGTCGGCTGCAACTGGGTCGGTGAAAGGATAGCGGCTTGACGTTATGATGTCGGTGACCAGTTGCTCGGAAGCAACAACCAACGATGAGTCAAGATAGCCCGATTTTGGTGAATCGTAATAATATATCAATGACTTGGGCTCAATAAAAGCAAGTTCGTCGATTTTGGAAACGTTCGTCCCGCTGGCGGAGTAAGTGACGCCGCAAGAGGTGAGCATGGTTGCTGTAATCAGGATTCCAACCATTCCCAACAAGAGTTTTTTGTTTTTGTTCATAATATTGTGTTTTGTTATAATTGCAAGCAAAGATAGTTTATATGCACGACATTTGTCTGGTTTTTTTTGACTTTTTGCGCAGAAATCACGGTTTTGCGCAGAAATCACGCTATCAGGTTGCCTTTTTAGAAAACAAGGATTTTCACAAAACCTAATTGGTTATTTTTGCGTCAATTTTAATCAACTTTATGTTTAACTAGGGACAGTCGTAAAATTAGTAAAAATAATCTAACAAATTGATTGTCAATTAGA
>DAIOUZ010000192.1:0-3620 GCA_036759285.1 Candidatus Limiplasma sp.
GATGGAGTCCCAGTTTTCCGATGGGTTTTCTTGTGACCATATCGTGCTGAAGTCGCTGAGTTCCGTGCCTGTGGTCGAAATGAGGAGGTCACTGTTGGTAAAGCTCTCGGGATTGATCTCCATGGTCTTGAAAGTCAGCCAGGTGGAGTCGCAGTAGGGACGCAGGTAGAGTGGGGGGGTGATGAGCCAACCTTCCTGGATGTTGTCATTGGCGAGGTGGCGGGCGCTGAAGTCGCCTGTTGCCGCGTCCTCGTCGGTACGTTCCCAACAGATGTCGTGGTTGCCGTCGAAGTCGAGGATGGTCCAGTCCATCCAGGTGCTGTCGATTTCAAAGCCGTCGAACCAAGGCAAGAGATGAACCTCGGGTTCGGGTTGCGGTACCTCGGTTGGAAGTACCTCAATCGCCGTGATGCTTTCGCAGTCTTCAGGTTGGTAGAGCACTTCGCCGTCTTTCCAGAGGGTGGCTATCTCATTGTCCAAGCCTGCATAATACACACCGTATTCATTGACACACAAAGTGCTGATGTTGTAGCATTCAGAATGCGAATAGAGCACTTCTCCGTCTTGCCAAATATAGGCAGTGTTGTCGGAGATGGAGACTCCAGCCCAGTAGAGGCTTCCATTGTAAGAGGTAATGGCAGTGATGTCGCCACCTTCGATTTGGAAGATGATGGAGTCGTTTTGCCAAACCGCACCGTCGATGGATTCGGGGCCATAGACAAACCCGGCCGCATAAATGTTCCCTTCGACAAAGCAGAGGTCTTTGACTTCCGACCAGCCAGGGCATTGCCAAAGTATTGTGTCGTTCTTCCAGACGCAGGCAAACACACCCGGAGTGACGATGCTGCCACCGGCATAGATGTCGCCTGTAACTGTATCAACGGCTAAGGCATAAATGCCACATGACACAGTGCTGTCGATGACATATTCGTAAAGGATTTCGCCATTTTGCCATACCTTATTGCCTCCTGCCGCCATCCATCCATTGCTTCCGATGACAATTCGCTTGAGTGCTGGGCTGTCGGTGGAGAAAACGACCGAGTCGTTCAGCCAGACATGGCTTTGCAGGTCGGAGAAGGTGCGGCCTGCGCTATAGATGCTGCTGTCGTTAGCGACCTTCATGTCGTTAATGACAATGCCGGTAGTGTCAGAGATGCTGTAAACCAGGGTGTTGTTTTTCAAAATCTTGCCGGTGCCGTCGCCGTTACCGGAGAAATAGACGTCTTGGGCATTTGCCATCCCAAGGCAGAAGAACAGGGCTACGAGAAATGCGGTTATCTTTTTCATAGGTGTTTGATTTTCAAAACGAGTATGTCTGATTGAGAATGCAAAAATAGTCTTTTTTTCGACGACACACCAGAAAACGACAGGAGCTTTTTTCATTTGAACATAATTTCATTATCTTTGCAGCAATGAAACGGCTGCTTTTCATAGGATTCTTGTTTGGGATGGTGTTGCTGTCTGCCTGCACATCAAAAGTGAAGGCCCCTGGGCCCGCGGTCGCTGAGCATGGTCGAAGCGTCGAAGGGCCGTCCCCTAAATTGTCGGCCATCGACAGCCTCATGTGGCAGCAGCCCGACAGCGCTTTGGCGGTGATGTTGGAGTTTTCGGCAAGCTCTGAAGCCGACAGCCTCAGTGAGTTTGAAGGGCATTATTGCCAGGTGCTGATTGCGGAGCTGCTGTATAAAAACAACTATGCACAGAGCAACCGAACGGAGGTGCTGAAAGCAGTGGGGTATTTTGATTCCATTGTCGATGCGTTTTTGGCGGCACGGGCACATTATATTAAAGGTGTGGGCTACTATGAGCGCGACAGCCTCATTGAGGCCTGCAGCGAATATCTGTGTGCCTTGCGAATCATGGAAAGCCATTTTGGCGAGAATGAAATGGTGGATAAGAAGGCTCGGTTTATGGCGTTGACTTATAACCGCCTTGTAGAGATTTTCTCTGCACAATTCATGCAAGAGCCAGCTATCTATTGCGGCAAGCAGGCTTTGGTTTATAATGAAATTGCGCCAACTTCTCCATACGGCAGTTCCAAAATTCTATACAGAATAGGAAAACAATATGATAAACTAAATGTGACGGACAGTGCATCCTATTATTATGATTTGGCATTGGAATATCTGCCAGATAGAAATGATATGGTTTACAGAGATATAATAACATCACAAGCATTATTTGAATACAAAAAAGATTCCATAATCGCCTTGGACAGTGTGAGAAGCATGGCCGCACAAGCCATTGACGAAACAGAAAGATTAGCCCGATACCTGTTCTTAGGAATCATCTATCATTATTCTGGCCAAGATGACACGGCAAAAGCCTATTTGGAACCGGTGCTTGAGAAAGACCCAAGCAGAGCAGCATTAGCAGCACGAGTATTGCATGAGATTGCCATAAAAGAGGGCGACACCATAAAATACAATGCTTATGCCCAATTCCTATTAGAAGATGCATTTGTGAATGCCGAAAACCAGGCGCGGGTTTCAAAACTCAACAACCTATTCCAAACCTATTTGCAGGAAAAACAAGAAATCGCTTCGCTTCGTGAACGAAAAAAGGCTGTGAGAACAACCCTTGTCGTGGTGCTGCCTTTTGTTGTGGTGTTGGCGGCTGTCGTTGTCATTCTGATGCGGCGCAGAAACAAAATACGCATGGCGGCACGAGAGGCCGAGGCGCAGCGGCGGTTGAGCGAGGTCTCCCAGCGGTTAAGCGAGGCATCGCAACGACGCGATGAGGCGGAACGCGAACTGCAAACCAAGGTGGAACAGGCCGCACAGCACACAAGGGAGATATTGCAGCAGCGTGTCACGGACATCTACCAGTCTAATGGCAAGGATAGGTTGCAACGCATCCTTGAAGCCGTGGACGACACCTATCCGCAGACCGTGGCAAGACTGAAGTCGGAGTACCCCGAATTGAGCGAGACGGAACGAAATATCCTCCTTTTGAATTTCTTCCATTTCCGCATCAAGGAGGAGGCCGACCTGCTCGGACTGAGCGAAAACACGGTGGGAAAATACCGCTCCAACCTCGGAAAAACCCTCGGAAAAGACCCGATTTCTGACTGGGTTTGACGAAAAAAAACTTGTAATACGAATTTTTCAATCCATTGGATTTTAGTTTGTTGCAAAATTTTTCGGCGACAAAAATTTGTACTTTGGCCGAGGCTTGCTTTTTCGGCGGAATTTTGATATAATTTTGTTGAAAAGTTTTCAAAACAAAATCCATTATCAAAGTCTAAAGAATATGAAAACGACAATGAAAATTATGATGATCTGCTGCCTGATGGTCTTGGCGACAATGAATTACGGACAGTCATACGATTCCATAGCCCATCACAATGCGGGTTGGTATGATTTGGATTTGCGCAACATGATGCAACTGCGTGATGGAAACATCCTCGCCAACATCCAACTGTTTGAGATTGACGAACAAGGGCAATACCTTGGCGACTATGGCAACAGGCTGTTGAAAATCGCTCCAAACGGAGCCGTATTGCTTGATTCCGTATTCATCGCGGATGACGACCTGAATTATTTCCTATTGGAGCGCAATCCCTTTGACAATGATAACATCTATGCTAAAGTGGTGCGCAACCTTGATGAAAGCCGTTG
>DAIOUZ010000192.1:3630-5955 GCA_036759285.1 Candidatus Limiplasma sp.
CTGACGCTGCGTCTGGGAACTTCTTTCTTCAGCTGTATCGCCTGTCCTACGATCTCGTCATAGTTATCCGGAAGCCGTTGTGACCTGCGCATCTCCTTTTTTGACGACGACCTTAATTTCTATCCCGAAAAGGAAGTTTGGGTTCCTCTTTCCGACACTGTTTTTTCATCCCTATTGGATTCGTATTTCCTTGACGAACATGGGGATATTATGCTACGCTACCCACTCTCTATGCGCAACGAGCTGCATTATTACCGCATCGGAATTGACGGCACGGTGAAAGACCATGTGGTGATGCCTAAGGATGGCTCCCCTATCAATTATTATCCTGCTGGCGGGCATCGTTTTGGCACTTTCAACGAGTCGCCGACTGAATACTGCTTTTGGGGAATAAACAACGCCGACCACAACACCCTGTATATTCATGTGTTTGATTCCCTGTTGAATTTGAAAGAGACGCTGACACCCAACGGAGCACCTTCGAATATCAAATTTGAGTACGGGATGAGGGAAAGAGTGCTGGATTGGGATGAGGAAACCTTTTTGGTCGCCTCTCGGTTTGACAGGCCCTACACCAATATCAACGGTGTTCGCGTGACTCGTTATCGGAAGAACACGTTGGAGGCATTGAATACATGTTATTTCCGCACCAAGCCCGAACTATCAATCGGAAACGTGTTCATTGGTTGTGCCTTCCCGATAGGGCTTGCCAAGGCGGGTGACGGTGATTTGTATTTCGCGTATTGCACACAGGATCCTGAAACGCTTTATTTCGGCAGCCCATCGGGACAGGTTTCGGTAGTGAAGATGGATGCCAATCTCAATATCATTTGGCAGCGTTTCTGCCTTGAACCCGAAGGCTATGCGCGCGTCGGCAGTGAATTGATTGCGCTCGAAAACGGAGGCGTGGCTGTTGGTGGCGTGGTAATGGGTGCGCCGCCTGAATTGTTTTTCCTTGTCTTTGATGATGAGGGATGGGCTGTATCTGAAAACGCAATGCTCTCCCAAACTTGCAATGTCTATCCTAACCCCGCAAGGGAGAAAGTGACGATAGAAGGGATTGAGGCTGCCGAGGTGATGGTTTACAATGCGCTTGGGCAGGTGGTGAAGACGGTGCGGGGTAAGAGTGAAGTCAGTGTGGCGGATTTGCCTTCGGGAACCTACTCCATTTGGGTCAAAATGGAAGATGGAAAGGCGTTTTCAACCAAAATCGTAAAGAAATCATAGGGACAAAACCAGATGCCGTTTTAGGTTAATACATTGAAAATCAGTAATGACTTGAAAAAATCATAGGGACAAAACGGGGAGCCTCCCCGAAAACCTCTTGACAAGCATTTTTAATGCGTACCTTTGTGGAAATTTTTAACTAAACAGATATGAAAAAGACATTTTTAATCCTCATTACAGCAATCCTCGCTGCAGGATGCCGAAAGTCCGATGTCGAGATTTTGGGAATTGTCTCCACCGATGAGGTCGAGAACTATTTCGGCACTACGGTTGAGGTAAGCTATTCCGACAACACCAAAATGTATTATCATCTTCTCTCTGATACCACTGCTGAGGTGGTCAGTTATAACAGGTTTTACACCGTTCAAGAGGAGCAATCACCTTGGATCTATCGCGGCGACATCGTCATCCCCGACCGTTTTGTCCACAACGGCAAAAACTATAAGGTGACTTGCATCGGAGAAGGCGCTTTTAAGGCCTTGGTCCAGAATTATGAACTTGTTAGTCTGGTGTCCTCAGTCAAAATGCCCAACACTATTGACACCATACGAAACTGGGCTTTCAGCGGTTGTGTGCATCTGATCTCTATTGACATTCCCAATTCGGTGAAATACATTGGTGATTCCGCTTTCGCTGGTTCCGGCTTGACTTCGGTCACGATTCCCAATCATGCATGCAGTTGGGGAAGCGGCGTCTTCTCTGGCACTTGCTTAAGTAGCGTCGTGATTCCCGAGTCGATGGAAAAGATTCCGTTTAGCATGTTCTCCATGTGTCCTTCGTTGACATCCGTCACTTTGCACGACCATGTCACCACTATTTGTGATGGCGCATTCTATGACTCGGGGCTCACCAGTTTTGAGATTCCTGCATCGGTGAACTATCTGGGTGTGAATCCTTTGGGTGATTGCTCTTCGTTGACCACTTTGGTTTGCCTCCCGACGACGCCACCCATGAAGGATTCAGAAAGCCATTATTTCGAAGACTATTTCATGCTGAGCAACGCCATCGAGCGCATCCTTGTCCCAGCACAAAGTGTCGACCTATACAAGGAAAGCCATTTCTGGCGTTTGTATAAGGACATCATTGTTGGAATGTAAT
>DAIOUZ010000193.1:0-5917 GCA_036759285.1 Candidatus Limiplasma sp.
AGCAACCCGAGGACCCCAACGACACCGGCCTGCACTGCGCCCTGGGACTGGGAGTGGGCTGTGAGGCTGGGCAACCGTTTATAGGACGGTTATTGGAGCATTACAAACACATCCATTTTGTCTCATGGACGGGCCGTCAAGGCGACACCATCGTCAACATCACGCGCCGCCTGCTGGCCGACGAGCCTATTGAGGAACTGGATGGTGGTCTGAAGCGTTGTGCGGGATTCACCATCTATCCCTGGCCGTACCTGTGTCCACTCAACTACTTCACGGGGCAGCTAGCGGTGCGTCCCGAAACACACGCCATCCACCACTATGCGGCATCATGGGTCACTGACCGCCAGCGCGAAAGCCTGGCAGCCAAGCTGCGACGCCGTCTGCGGGGCGTACTTGCTCGTATCACCTGACCTAGCAGGGGGGAGACAAACAAAAAAGGGCGTGTAGCTTTCGCTAACACGCTCTTCTCCTCTCTCCACTTGCGGTGCGTACAGGACTCGAACCAGCGACCTCCTGCGTGACAGGCAGGCATTCTAACCAACTGAACTAACGCACCGTAAGAATGTGTAGTTGCGATTGATTTCTCAATTGCGGGTGCAAAGGTAGGTCAATTTTCTGGACTGACAAAATTTTTGGACGAAAAAATGCATTTTTCGTCCAAAAAAGTTTTGAAAAGTTGGAAATCTTTAGATGAACACAGTGAACAATGGGTTCTGTTCGATTCTTCCCTCCTTATACACCAAGATACCGAAGGCCTTATTGGAGGCACGCTCAATCGTGTTCTCTAAGCGGGCCTTACCCACTTGACCTTTCAGCAAAGATTCCTCAAATCGACGGCTGCTGCTAGGTGTCTCACCCTTGATGACGCCAGCTGCTTCAAGAACGTAGTTCTCCTTATCAGGATAGGTGCTCTTCAACGAATAAACCAGCTTGAAGCCGAAATCCACTGGCACGAGTCTGTCCTTAACCTCTCTCGACACCTTGCGAGTCCAACGGGTTGTCGTTGGCTTGTCAAGGTTGACTTGCCCCTTGTTATCTACAAAGACGACGGTCACATCGGCGACGTCGAGCAGGTCTTGCGAAAATTCGATCTCATAGGTGGCACTTGCGGTCACGCTGTTTTCGGGTTCATCGTCATTGCCGCAGGCAGTAAGCCCCAGTGTCATACACATGAGTGCGGCGAGTGTGAATAATGTCTTTTTCATAAGAAACTAGTGTTTGATTGTTTTATACGACGCTGCAAAGGTAATAAAAAAATGGAAACATCCTGCAAATTTTACGTCTTGATTTTGTTGCCCTGTCTTCCACCAATCAAATCAAATTGAATGCAAAAGCGGAAAAATAGTGTCAAAAAATCACTGAAATAGGTAGTTTTGAGGAAGATATGAAAAATTGTCCTCATTTTTTTTGGAGCGAGTTGAGGTTTAGACTTAATTTTGCAGTCCAAATAATTTTGGATTTTAGTTTTTAAGAATTGTTTTATATGAGCAACCCCAACATCGAACTTACAGCGAGAGAGCTTGAGGTGCTGGAATTGTTATCGCGCGGATTCAGCAGCAAGGAGATATCTGAGCAGCTATACATCTCGTCAAACACGGTGGAATATCACCGTAAACAATTGTTGCGCAAGACCGCCTCGCGCAATGCCGCCGAACTGATAGGCAACGCCTTTAGGCAGCATTTGCTTCATTTGGATGACTGACCCCCTGTTTCCGGTCATCATAGACTCGGGTCGACAGAGCCCAAACGAAGAAATAATGCACCACGGTTTCGTATTGAAACCGTGGTGCATTTGTTTTTGCAAACTGACTACCAGTTATCTAGGGATAAAATAACCGCGAACCCATACAGGTTGAGCAAGCTCGTGCTCTTATCATCGGGCTACTCCCTGTTTTTCGGTTGTATTATCATCACATACCTCACAGGAACAGGTGTTTCCGCAATAGTTCCTGGGACGCATCGAATCGGCACTGAATGGCATAACTGTTTTTTTAAATCATCATCTTTTGGCCGGAGTAATATAACTTCCGAGATTCTGCCCAACTCTGAAACTTTCAACAAAACAATAATTTTGTTATTCTCTGCATAGTTTCTTAATTTCGGTCCGGAATGTGCAAGTATGTATTTACTAACCTCATCCTCATTTACGATGGGCATCTCTCCCGCATTATTGTAGGCATCATCGCGAAAGTAGTAGGTCTCTGAACGAATACTCCTTGATCTCAATCCTGGTGAACGCAGAAAAGTCGTAGTATCTTCTTTTGCATAAATATAACACACTTTGTCATTTGTGTCGTATGACGCAATATAATAAGAATACCATCTCCCTTTTTGTAATCTATATTCGAATCCATGCCCACGAATGACCGCTTTCAAATCTGGAATACTATCTTCATTCCATTCAAACATATTATCCAGACGATATGAGATACATTTATCGTTTGTTGAGACAAAGAGAAATTTGCACAGAACCCTATGGTCGTTAGTTTTAGAACAACAGAACTCTAGAACTCTATTGTCCAAAATATATCGGCTATATATATCGTAATATCCATGGCCACCATATTGAGCAACTTCTTTGTCAAACCATCCCCAGGCTTTTCTTTTGTAAACAATAGTATGCCTTGGATTATCACTTCTTATGGCCATTATTGAGTCAGCAGTTTCTTTAACCAGCACGAAAAAAGAATCATCTTGTTCGTTAAGAAGCCCTTCGCCTTTCATTTTGAGCTCATTGAAGGTACGATACTTTCGAAAGTCACTGTCATTGATAGATGGCTTTATTATTACCTCACTTAAGGACAATGTATCTTTAGCGGACAACGAATTCTCATCCACAGAAGAAGAGCAGCAAATGCAAAACACCGAAAGGAACAAAAACACATAACAAAACAACATAGGGAGGGTGCAAACAACTCGTTTCATAATATCAATCTCGGTTAGAATTGTCAGAACTTGTAGTTGCGGCATTCTTCGGCAAGGGTTTCTCGCAGTGTGGGGCCGTCCATGGTGAGATATTTCTCCATCGATTCGACTGTTCCGAGCACCTCTTTGTTGCGCTTGTAGTACTCTATCACCTGTAGCATCACTTCGCAGTACATTGCCTCGTCGGTCTTGTTGACTTTGAATTCGATGGCATGTTCGGTCATCGCAGCCATGTAAGCGGCAAAAAGCTCAATATGCCCCATCGCCGCATTGTCGCCCACTGTAAACGTGAACTCATCAGTGTTTGTCATCCACACCATCAGGAATTGCCTCACTTTACTTTGAGCCATATCTTGCATGTTTACAGGTTGCTCCAGGTACCACTTTGCCAGTCGGAGAGCATCATCGCGATGTGCTCGGCATCCTTCAACAGTTGCTATTTCATCAACACTGGGGATATCGAGTTCATCGGTCTTGAAAACCTTAGTCATCACCGTTGGCTCGTCAACGGTAGGGACAAAGCGATTCTGCACAAACCAAGTCGCGAATTCCTCGAGTTGACGCGCTCCTTCTTCAGTGGCGCTCCATTGGTTCGTCTCTTCAGTATCACCCGGTGACATGAGCCACATGTTGTATGCCATCCAGTGACCACTCTTGATGAGTTTGCGGTGGAAATCAAGCAACGAGAGATTGAAATATCCTGGTGTCACTGTGTCGATGTGCGCCAATGCCTCTTGGCGCAATTCGGCAATTTGCGCTACCGTGAGTTTTTTAGTTTTAACAACCTCAAGAAGGGCAGGCGACTTCATGAGTCCCATCTCGTAGACCATGGGAAACGGCACTCTCACAATCGCAGAGTCGCTTGTCATGTGGATGACATTATCTTTGGTCATTGTCACATGAATCTTGTCATCGCCTTCGACCTTCACATTCTCGTTAAACAGGTCATAGATGAGTTTTCCCATCTCGGCGCAACGCTCGGTGCCAGGCACAAGATTGCACACCACCTCTCCATAGATGATGGCCCACAGTGGCTCGGTAGTGCCGGCATAGAGCCTTGCCAGTCGATAGTAGTTACTGGCAAAGTCGGGCTGCACTTCCACACCTCGAATATAGCACTCGGCGGCCTCGTTGTAGCGCTTGTGCAACAAGTGGACGTTGCCTTTCTCAAGATAGAGATATCCCGAATTGGGGAAAAGCTTCAATCCCTCGTCATAGGTCTTCATCGCTGCCTCGGCATCGCCAAGCACGTCCTGGGCGTTGCCAACCAGTTGGTAACACTGAGGCTCAATTCCGGGATTATCGTACAGGTTGGGGCCTTCTTTTACGATGCGTTTGTAGTCACCTGCTAGATAAAAAGCGTAGAGGCGCTCATACTCAATGATATAGTTATCCTTGTAATTCTTGCGCAGTTTGTCAAAAATCTTGATGGCATCTTTGGCTTTGCCATTGTCCATGAGGTTTACTGCCGAGTCAAGCAGTACCCGGTCTTGATCATTAATCAGGTCTATTGACCGTTGCGCTCTTGCCTGCTGCGCACATGCCAGAGCAAAAAGAATGATCAATACATGATAAAAAGTTGTTCTCTTCATAACACCAAGTTTAGTTTATATTTCTTATTCAACACTATATACAATTATTACTCTTCATGCAGCAATTGCAAAATACGACCATCTTTTTTAGATATTGCAATAAAAGCAGCACCACCAAAACATATCAGATTAGTATCTTTTGGTTGTTCGAATGTTCCCCAAACAATCCAAACAGAATCATTGACAAGATGTGCCTGGTATGGTCTTTCTCTATATATGGTTTCCTCTCCATAGATAGGAATCCATATCGCTTCAGCAATGCGAGCAGCAGTTTCCTTGTCTGGTACCATACCACACTTGGGGTTTACAGTAAAATCATCCGGGTAAAGGGTTATAGTCGTGTCCTCAACAACAAATGACTCGTCAGTAATCAATATGTTGTCGTTTTTCAGTTCGTCATCACGTTTGCGATCAGAGTTGCTACAACTACAGAAGCAAAGACACAATAACGTGAAAGCAAGTATTGGAATCTTTTTCATATCTTTAAGAGTCTTGGGCAAAGGTACGGAAATAATCTTTACAGTCATAATAATTGACTGACAAAATGCTGTTTTTGTCAAGTCGCTCATCCTATTTAAAGCAACAATCATAAATATTGAAGGCCATTTAATTAATATTGAAAATCGGACGAATGATCTATAGTACAAAGTTACACCACACTCTATTCCCATCCAAATAATTCCATGCCCAAATGCTTTTGCAATAACCGCATAACCAACAAGTTGAAAAAATATTTTTGCCCAAACGATTTTGCAGATTGCCCAAAACCGGTTTTCAGCACTATTTTGGCCATTTTTTAGCCCATTATCCCGAAGCACCAATCGGATGAATATACGATTGCGCGAAGGTATGTCATAACCGCAAATTACGGGAACAGCCAGAATCCTTTATTAAAAAAATCGCGAAATTCGTGGTTTGTCTGTAGATTACATTTGCTTTACATTCGGCAGGGGCAATTGATTCTATAGTTACTAAAAATCAAGGGAGGTACCATTCGGTAACCTCCCTTGTGCGCTTCAAGATGGACTTGAACCAACGACCCCATGATTAACAGTCATGTGCTCTAACCAACTGAGCTATTGAGGCAAGTTGCACCCCCTTTCGGGAATAGCGGTGCAAAATTACAACGGTTTTTTGAACTGACAAAATTTTTTTCAGAAAAAATCGCTTTTCAGGGCATTTTTTGATAAAATTGGCTGCGCCTCAATAATGCTCATGCAAGCATGGCATTATTTTCGCCTTGCGCAATTTTTCTTATCCGAACATCCAGTAATGATACTCGTCGATGATGTTGACCATGCGGGTGCCTACCTCGCGCCAAATGCTGTAGTGGGTGCCTTCCATCGAACTCCAGCGCACGTAGAGTTCCAGTCCCACGGGGGTCTGCATGATGCACATGA
>DAIOUZ010000194.1:0-3691 GCA_036759285.1 Candidatus Limiplasma sp.
TAATGATAAGTATTTGGTTTTCATGTTTTTGTGATTTATGGTATTCTTGTCAACGAGAAATTACCTTTTTTGAAATAGAGCAGGCCCAGCTCCTCGCTATAGTACCAGTCGTAAAGCGTTTCATCGGAGTCTTGAGTGCATAGAATCTCGTGGTGAACCTGTTCGTAATTGGTACTGTTGATTTGGTATGAACTGTTGGGCGAAAGGTGGCAATTCAACTCAAAGTTGGAGCCATTGACGAAATAAAAGAAATAGAATTCCTTTTGGGGAAGTATCGTGAAACCAAGTATTCCGCCCTCCTCGCGATCCAAAACCACTGTTCGGGCGTAACAATAGTAGCGAGAAGGATGGTAAACGTCACCGCCAAAGATGGCATTATAGTATTGTTCACCGTTGTATGGATAGGTTTGGTCGCGAAGGACCTGAAAAGTCAGCGTGTCTCCGTCTTGGTTGAGGAATTTTACGGTTTGTCCCAACTCGTAGGGAATGACAGCCGCTTCTTCTTCAGAGAGTTTGAGAACAATGTTGGGATGTTTCACGCATGAACTTGCCAACAAGAGCATTATGCCAATTATTACAAGCTTTTTCATGGTTATTTGTTTTTGAATTTGTAAATGATTCCGAGGCTTGTGGTGCCTTCCATGCCGATGCCGCGTTGCACGAACAAAGCGAAATTCCTGATTCCGATTTCAAGGCCAAAAGCCGCGTTCCAAGCAAAGCAACAATGCTGATCGGGAAGTTGTATTTCGTAGTTTTCGGGATGGAATTCCTTCAGGCGATAGTCCCAAAAGCAGATGCCCGCATCGAATTTGCCATAAAGCAGCAAGAATTTGTAGCGGTAGCAGTTGAACTTGGCGTGTGCCATGATGGCATGGCTCGATTCGTCTAAGTTGCAGATGGTAAATCTATCATCAGATCCGTTTCCTGGATAATCATAATAGTTGATGATTCTCGGGTCGTAGCAATAGGTGATGCCCACGCCTACGATGGAGTCGAAAAGATGCGTATAGGATGCGTGAAACGCCCCGATTTTGTCCACTTCAAAATAGAATGGGTAGTCGAGGATGAAATCGTCGCCGCTGACGGCATGAAAACCATACCCGAGGCTGATTTCATGTCGATTGTCTATTGTCAGGTCAAATTGAGCGAAGGCAGGCAGCGCAAAAGCCATCAACAGAATCGAAAATATGATACTTTTCTTCATAAATTATTGAATTATAAATCTTTGAATTTTGAATCTTAAATATTAAATCTTTTAATCGCTTTCAATGGGCACAGGAGCGCGATTGGGCGTTTCCGTGTTCTCGAAATGGAACCACGCCGAGGCTTCTTCGGTTCCATTGGTGATGTAAAGTTGATACTCGCCTGTAGGTTCGTTCTCCATGAAGATGCGTATCGTGGCAGGTTGCTGTCTCTGCATGTTTCTGGCAAACAGCACGTCATTGTTTTTGGCAGAGAGGGTGATCAGGCATGGCTCGACAGCCTCGTTGAAGTAGACATAGACGGTCTTCCCCACCAATTCCGCATAGATGTTGGGATAACGCATGTCGGGTTTCATCAGCGTTCAAATCGATTTTGTCTTTGTCGTCACCAGAGACATAAGCCATTGTGGGTCTGACTTTTTCACACGAAGCAAACATCAAAACGACAATTGTGAGAATGGATAAAAATAAAGGTCTGTATTTCATGGTCTTATTCATTTTCTTTCATTTTGTTGTTGAGGCTTGCCCTCACTTTATCGACATTATAGACGCTGCAACCGAGCACATCGGCATATTCCTGTCGCGAAAGTTTGAAGTGCGAGAGCAGGCAGTAGCGGAACTCCAAATCAGTCAAGTCGGGATATTGTTTATGCACAAAAGCAATGAAGCCCGGATGTACCCCTTCGAAAGCGGCCTCAAAACCAGCCCAATGGTCTTCGCCTTCAAAAAGCGACTTCTCCAAGTCCTTGAAAGCTATAGCGTTGTTTCTGTCGCGCGACAATACTTCGAAACAACGGATGATGTTGCATTTCTGCAAGTATTCATCTTTCAACTTGTCGCCAAATTCTGCCTGTAGCTCGCTCTGTTGAGCGTTCTGTTTCTG
This sequence comes from Candidatus Limiplasma sp., assembly GCA_036759285.1. Taxonomy (GTDB): domain Bacteria; phylum Bacteroidota; class Bacteroidia; order Bacteroidales; family F082; genus Limimorpha. The sequence continues at coordinate 2,086 of DAIOUZ010000194.1, forward strand.
TAGTTTGTCGTATTGCGCCTGCATTTCGGTTTGCTCTTGCTGTTGTTGCGCGTTGCGTTTTTTCAGTTCAAGCAGGTTTGCGTTGATTTCAGCCTCGATGCGTTTCTTTTTCAAGGCGTTGAGAATCAAAACGGTGACCAAAACCAATGCGGCAATCAAGACGATGGTAAGCACAATGATGAGTCTTTGCCGCGAAAGCATTTGGCGGTTGTGCTGGTTGGCCTGTGCCTCGAAGTCGTATTTCTTCTGGATTTCTAAGACGGAACTTTGGGTTTGGTCGGAAAGCAAGTCTAAAGCCACTTGTTCGTGCTGTTTCTCAAACTGATAGGCTCTTTCGTAGTCGCCCACGGCAAGTGCGTCCTTAATCAGGAAACCATAAACGGCGGCTTGCGTTTCGGGCCTACATTCCACTTGCTCTATCGCGTTGAGCATTCGTGTTTTGTAGTATTCCAACGAGTCGCGATTGTCCAAGGCCAAATACACTTTGGCAAGGTTGAGCAAGGCGATGGGGCGGCGTTTTTCGTCCACCAAAGGCAAGGTCCTGCGCAGGCAGTCCAAGGCGGCATCGTTCTCGTCAAGCAGTTGATAGGCAACGGAATAGTTGTTCCAAACCGAGGCTTCAGTGACCTTGTCCTCGGCAGTTTGGGCCAAATTCAAGGCCTGTTCGAGATAGACAAACGCACTGTCATATTCGTCGATGACGATGTTCATCATTGCCACGGCGTTGAGGCACTTGGACTTGCGCGAGAGGCTATCGCCCCACAGTTCGGCGGCGGCTTTGTAGTTCGAGATGGCCTCGGCCTCTTGGCCGCTGTTGTTGAGCAAGTCTCCTATATAATATTGCGCGAAGGCTGCACTCACCGAGTCGCCAACCATACGACCGTATTCGTCCGCCTTCTTGTAGCAGCTCATCGCCGACTCGTATTCCTTTTTGGCTTGGCGCACACAGCCGCTATAGAGCGCGGCAGGCGCGGCGTTTTCGTAGTCCTTTTGGCGCACGAAGAAATCGTAAGCCTCAAAGATTTGGTCATCCTGGCTGATGTCCTCGTAAGCCTTGTATTTGGCGCGAACGTCATCCACAACAGCCTGCATCCGTTCCGTCTTGTTCCTGGTGTTGCAAGCGGGAAGAAGCAAAACCAGCACGATGAGAAGCAAAAAGTGTGTTTTCAGTTTGAGCAATAGATTCTTCATTTTGTTTGCTTTTTTTCCAATGCAAAGATAGAACTAAAAAGCCTCTTTTTCACGCGCGAAAATGTCATTACAAACTTTTAAAAATGCTCGTACTTGGAAATCAATCTATTAACAAAAGAAATTACAAACTTTTGTTGGCATTTGGAACCTATTAATACGAGTAGAATCGCGATTAATCGCGTCTCTACAGGGTGAAATCGCTTTCCTTCAAATCGCTGAATTTCTTTTTGCCTCGGATGATGCTCTCGAAAACGATATTCTTCCGATAGATGCAACTCACCTGCTTGTGCTCATTATAACTGCGTTTTTTTCGCAGGTCTTTCAGCCTCTTGTAAAAATCCCAATGTGCCTTATAGACCATCAAGAAATCCTTCGCGCAACCTTCGAAGAGGAATTTGAACGCCGCCACCCAGTC
>DAIOUZ010000194.1:3701-5884 GCA_036759285.1 Candidatus Limiplasma sp.
AGAGGATAATGCGACACACACGATGTTCGGGCAGGTTTTTGACCAACAGAGAGAGGTTGTTGCGGAAATTCAGATAGGTCTTTCGCGGCGAGTTTTTCGGCAAAGTGCCGCCGCCAATATGATAAACCCACGACTGCGGACAACAATATATCTTGTAACCCGCGTTCTTCAGCCGCCAACACAGGTCGATTTCCTCCATGTGGGCGAAGAAACTGTCATCCAAGCCGCCAATCTGATGGTACAAGTCGGCGCGGACGAAAAGACAGGCTCCCGTCGCCCAAAACACCTCCTTCGGATCATCGTATTGGTGCCCATCGGTCTCCAAGTTTTGGAACACACGCCCGCGACAGAACGGATAGCCGTACTTGTCGATAAAGCCTTGTGGTAATACGACAAAATCTTGGGCTGACAGGCGGCAATCTGTGGGTCGGCATCCATCAATTCAATGATGGGCTCAATCCAATGTGGTGCCACCTCGATATCCGAATTGAGCAACACATAATACTGTGCCTCAATTTGTCGCAAAGCCAGGTTGTAACCTGTTGCAAAGCCTCCATTGCTGCCGTTTTCAATCAAACGAATGTTGGGGAAGCGCTCCTGCATGAACGCCACAGAACCATCGGAAGAATCATTGTCGGCCACGACGATTTCCGTCATCGTCGGATCGCAATTGGCGATGACGTTGGGCAGAAACTGCTCGAGGAACTTCTTCCCGTTATAGTTCAATATGACGACAGCCACTTTCATGCTTCTTCGTTTTGAGGTCTTTGGTGTTTCCAACGGCGGTGCGACCACAACCAGTTGTCGGGTTGTTCCTGGATGAAACGCTCCACACAGCGCACATATTGTTCCATGATGTAGCCTTTTTCGGTCTCCTTGGGCTGGTCGGCGATTAGTTCGAAAGTCACTTCATAGCGTCCCCTACCCGTCCGTTTCATGGCCACGAAGACCACGGCATAGTCCAACATCTTGGCGATGCGTTCCAAGCCCGTGAACCAGCAGGTGTCTTGATGCAGGAACTCTGTCCAATAGTCCGAAGCCAGGCCGTGAGGGGTTTGGTCGGCCACCATCAAAACGGCATTGCAACTATCGCGCAACTGGGTCAAACGCCGCAAGGCCGAGTTGGATTCCACCATTTCCAGCGGGACATCTTTCGTACGGAGATAAAGCATAAGCTGCTCAAAAACAGGATTTTGTACCTTTTTGTAAACAGCCAGGCTATTGTGCGCCGTAAGGTCGCAGGTCATCTTGCCAAACCACTCCCAATTGCCCGAATGCGGGATAGCGTAAAACACGTTTTTGTGCTGTTCGTACAACTGCGTCAACAGTTCTGGATTGGTGTAGTTGATGCGATACTTATAGCCATCGGGCTTCATGTTCAGCATCTTGGGGGCCTCCACAAACAAGTCGCAAAGATTGCGGTAAAAATGCTTTTCAATGGTCTTGATGGCCTTTGCATCCTTTTTGGGGAACGAACGCAACAGATTCTCTCTGACCACTTTACGGCGATAACGAATCAGATGGTAAGTCAGGACATAGTAAAAGTCGGACTTCAGGTAGAGAAGCCAATAAGGGTGGATGGACAAAAAGCCCATCCACCACTTAACGATATGAAATCCGAGTTTCGACATGGCTTATCTCGGGTTATCGTACAGGTCGCCGGCATGTGAGCCCCAACCTCTCTCGTATTCGGTCTGGTCGACGCCTTGGTCGTAGCCCACACCATAGATACGCGAATAGATTTCCAACTGCCAACGCGGGTTGTTCACTTCGCCAATCACATCGGAATGGATGAGCTGGTAGTCGTTGGCCGCCGAGTCTTTCGACATGAAGACAAAACGCTTATTGCGTTGGTTGGCAACGGTATAGTAATGCCATATCTCGTAAGGATAGGCACCTGGTTCATTCGGGCTCTCCATGATTTTGTCGGGCTGTCCATACTTCAGGAACACATAGCCACGGTCGGTACGGTAACCCGGGAACGAACTGGTTTTGAACGACATGTTGACACGTCTGACGGCGGCCAGATAATCGTCAAAGCCCTGCTTGGGATTCATGGGTGAGCGCAAGCTCCAGAAGTTGAAGAGGAACTGCTGCATGGTCTTCATGTCGTCCGTTTTCACCAAGCTGATGGAATAGTCGCGTTCCATCTCGGTGCATATAGGATCGAGGTAACGGATATA
>DAIOUZ010000195.1:0-264 GCA_036759285.1 Candidatus Limiplasma sp.
TGCGATATTCGCAAGTCGTCATCGAGGACAAACCCGCCGAAAAGAAGAAGCCTCCCGCATTCCTCTGGTTCCTTCTTGGGATGGTGGTCGTCCTGTTGGCCGTCATCATTACGGCGATAGTAATTATAGTAAAGATGGTAAAGGTTTCCTGATGGGAACCTTTCCTTTTTATATATAGGCTCGGCGCTCGATGGTGTGTGTAGCGGCTCTGTCATGGTGAAATGTTCATCCGATGCCGGCCAAAGGTTGCGGGGGTAGGCTTCG
>DAIOUZ010000195.1:274-5877 GCA_036759285.1 Candidatus Limiplasma sp.
CATGGTTATCGTCTTGGCTGGCATCCTCGCATTCGTGATGGTAGTTATAATAAAGATGGTGAAGGCTTCCTGATGGAGGCCTTCTCTTTTTTTTGCCCGTCGCTCAATGGTGGGTGTAGCGGCTCTGTCGTAGTGTAATTGTTAATCCGATGCCGGCCAAAGGTTGCGGAGGTAGGTTTCGCATCTTTTAGGAAGCTCAATGGCCGCAACCTTTGTCCGTCCTCGGCTAAGACCTTGGTCGCGTTTTCCCGCTCGGTCTTCGTCGCTATGCTCTGGCAATGTTTGGGATTCGGATGGGCTGCCTGCCTGCCAAAGGCTGCGGAGGTCGCTCGTCCCCGTTGGGGAAGCTTCAGGGCCGCAGCCTTTGTCAGTCAGTCAGGCTCCAGCTTGGCGAAAGGAGGGGAGAAGGAGCAACAGGGCGCAATCGTATCAAAAAGCGTTGCGGGAAGAAAAAAAGTTGTATTTTTGCCTCCGCTCAGTAGACATGAGCAACTTATATTTGCGTGAAAGTCGCCCTTTCGGGGGCGACTTTTTTTTGATTTTTTATAAAAAGCGTGTCCTTTTTGGCAGGGGATATGCAAAAATCCATAGAAAAAAGATAGGATTTGTTTTGAAAAAGCGTGTCCTTTTCGTGTCCTGTTTTTTGAAAATGGCCAAAAAAAGGAGCTACAACCGCTTGTAACTCCATGAAAAAAGGAGTCACGATTCTTCGTAACTCCCTCATTTTCAGTTTGTCGGGGCAAAAGGATTCGAACCTTCGACCCCCTGCTCCCAAAGCAGGTGCGCTAGCCGGACTGCGCCATACCCCGAAAAAAAAGACGATTCTGCATCGTCTTCTTTCTTTCGCGGAGAAGGGGGGATTCGAACCCCCGGTACCCATTGCTGGATACGACAGTTTAGCAAACTGTTGGTTTCAGCCACTCACCCACCTCTCCTCGGCGTTGAATTGCGGTGCAAAAGTAGGGATTTTCCCGATACCTGCAAGCGTTTTTTGTTACTTTTTTTCATTCATTCTGCTTCTCACTTGATTTTCAACTAGATAATACTTGCTTTTTTGGAGTGCTCAAAACCTTTGCATTCGTAAATAGCATCGTCTGAATCAAAAGCCAATTTTGTTCGAAATACATCATTTTTCGAGAAAAATCTTCTTGGTTTACAAATAATTGACATACTTTGTGTCATCGAATCAAAAGATTTCCTATATTTGCAGGCTTATTTCGTTTAGTTAAACAACTTAAATTGGCTTTGACGAATACAGCGCATTTGTACAAACCACAATCTGGCACTATGCCGTGATTAGTCTAAAACTTATTGATATGGAAAACAACGAACAACTAAATCAAAATTCCGTCGTTAACGAAGGAGTTGAGAATGAACAGATTACGTCAAAGGCTCCGAAGAAAGCCATTGACGCGAACGAGAAAAAGAAGATTGTCAAGCTGATCCAACCGAGCATTCTTCCGTCTAAAGTCAGAATCGAAGTGAATACTTTGATTCCTGAGGCTAAGGCAGAAGTTGCACCTGTTGCCGATGAGGTGATTCCCGAAATCGAGAACGCCCCTGAAGTGGATGAGGATGAACTGGTGGAAGACAATGTCGAGCTTGAGGGTCTCAATAAACTGCAACTGGTGGAGATGCTTGAGGAACTCGTGCAAGACACTGAAGTTCAGAATATCAAGGATAAGGTTTCCGCTATTCGTCTCCATTTTAATAAGTTGAACAAGGAGGATATGGACAACGAACTTGACCAATTCCTCAAAGGCGGTGGCGAGGCTGAGAGTTTCCAACACGTAGAAGACCCCGTCGAGCAACGTTTCAATGCGGCTTTCGGCATTTTCAAGGCCAACCGCGCCAAGCAGAACGAAGACCTTGAAAAACAAAAGGTGGAGAATTTGGCCAAGAAGCAAGGCATTCTTGATGAGTTAAAGGAAATCATCGCTTCCGACGACTCTTTGAAGAAGACCTATGACGACTTCCGCGGCTTGCAAGAGCGTTGGAAGGAAATCGGTCCTGTGCCTGCTGCAGAAAACTCCAACCTTTGGAACAATTATCACTTCCTCGTTGAGAAGTTCTTCGACAAAGTCAGAATCGGCCGTGAACTCCGTGACCTCGACATGAAGAAGAACCTTGACGCCAAGATTGATTTGTGTGAAAAGGCCGAGGAACTGCTGGATGAAAAGTCCATCACCAAGGCATTCAAGGCTTTGCAGAAACTGCATGAGGATTGGAAGGAAGTTGGTCCCGTTCCGCAAGACAAGAAGGACGAGATCTGGGAGCGCTTTAAAGCCGCTACCGACAAGATCAACCAAATCCGTCGCGAGCATTATTCTAAGATTGAGGAAGAACAGTCGGCCAATTTGGATACCAAGAAGGCCCTGTGCGACAAAGCTGAAGAGCTTGTGGCCGAGGATTATCCGAGTGTGAACGCTTGGCAGAAGAAGTCAACCGAGCTTTCAGAGATCTTTGATATTTGGAAGACCGTTGGCCCCGCCAGCAAGAAAGACAACGAAGAGATCTGGCAGCGTTTCCGCGGTGCTATGGATATGTTCTTTGCCAAGAAGAAAGCTTTCTTTGCTTCGCTGAAAGACCGTCAGACCGAGAACCTGGAACGCAAGACCCAGCTCTGCATTGAGGCTGAAGGCCTGATGGATTCTAATGAGTGGAAGAATGCCACCGAGCAGATCAAGAAACTGCAAGAGGAATGGAAGACCATCGGTCCTGTGCCGAAACGTCATGCTGATAAGATTTGGAAACGTTTCCGCGCTGCCTGCGACACATTCTTCAACCGTAAGAATGAACATTTCAGCGGTCGCCGCACGGAAGAGGAAGCCAATCTTACCGCCAAGAAGGCCTTACTGGATGAGATTAAGGCTTTCGAGCTCACTAACAACCGCAGCGAAAATATGGAAGCAATTAAAGCCTTCCAGAAGCGTTGGATTGAAATTGGTTTCGTGCCGATGAAGCACAAGGATGCTATCAATAAGGAGTACCGCGAACTCATCGACGGCCTCTTCGACACAATGCGCAAGAATCAGAACGAGGCTTCGACCAACGAATTCCGTGAGATGATGGAAGGTTGGAAGGACGACCCGAATGCCAACGACAGAGTGCGTCGCGAGCGCAACACGTTGCAGACCCGTATCCAGAAGCTTCGTGATGAAATCGCTGCGATGGAGAACAACATCGGTTTCTTCTCCAACAGCAAGAACTCAGAACTCATGCGTGCCGAGTATGAGAAAAAGATTACCAAGGCCAAGGATGACTTGAAAGTCCTTGAGGCCAAACTGAAGATTGCTGAGGAATAAGCGGAAGTCTTTGACACGGCTCAAAACGAGAAAAGCACCTTAATCGGGTGCTTTTCTTTTTTTAAAGACTAGTCCTAAATAACCGTTACAGGTTTTACAGGGCAAAAATAGTAAATCTCAGTTGACCGCCGCAAGATTTTTTTGTGGCGGTTTCCTTTTGTAGGTTTTGATGGCCACATCCCTTTGCGAGTGCATCCATTCCGGGGTGTTGTATCCGCAGGAGAGGTGTGGCCTCAGGTTGTTGTAGATGTGTACACATTCGCTGACGACTTTCCTCATCAGCTTGAAGGGAAGGTTCATCTCTTCGAGAAGGAACTCCTGCTTCAGTATTCCGTTGACCCTTTCGGCCACGGCATTGGCATAAGGGTCGTAGGATTCGGTCATACTGGTCTTGATTCCATACCTGCGCAACAGCCTTTGGTAGGCGTCGGAGCAGTACTGTATGCCCCTGTCCGAGTGATGGATGAGCGTTTCCTTCGGGTATCGTCGGCTGGCATTGGCCATCCTAAGGGCTTTCAGGGAACTTTCGGTGTCCAGACTTTGGGAGAGATTATACCCGACTATCTTCTTGGAATATGCATCGGTGACGAGCGACAGGTACATGTGGGTGCCGCGGCTTCCGATGTAGGTGATGTCCGACACCCACACCTGCTCTGGACGCACGATCTCCAGACCAGCGACAAGGTTCTTGTGCTTGCGGAAGCGGTGGTGCGAGTTGGTGGTCACGTGGTAGCTCCTGTACGGGGTTATGAGCATGTGGTTGGCACGGAGTATGTCGAAGAGTCGGTCCCTGCCGACGCCTATCCCCTTGAGTTCTTGTCCTAGCACATGGTAAAGCTTGCGCGTGCCTACCCTGGGCATGCGCTCCCGTATGTCCATGACCATCGACACGGCCTGCGTGGCGCGCTCCCGACTCCTCGTCTCGCCCCATACGCCCCTGTAATACTTCTGTCTGCTTATCCCGAGCAGCCTGCAGACGCCGCTGATTGACGCGGCTTTCATCTCCGTGTATCGCTTGACTGTTCGGGTGAGCATTTTTTTCTAATGTCCACCCCGTACTCCTCTTCGGCGATGTCTATCATCAGGTCGAAGAACTCGGCATTCATGTCCTTGACCTCCAGCTCCTTCTCCAGACGGGCGTTCTTCCGCTCAAGGACTTTCACTTTCTCGCGGAGCTCCAGCAGCTCCTGGTCTTTGCTCTTTGTCATAGGTTGCAGTGTTCTGTTTTGCCAGTCAAAGGTACCAAATTTATTGATCCATGTGCGAACCGTGTGGCTTCCTTGTATCACGTACTTTCGGGAAAGCTCGCCCAGACTGGTTTTGGTCTCTTCGTATTCCTTGACCACCGATATTTTAAAGGACATCGGATAATCCCTTTGCGTACGCTTAACGTACTCTCTTTCTTCTTTTTCCATCTTTCGTTACGTTTTGTTGTAACGCTTTTTCAGGACAAGACATAACCTAAATAAAAAAAGCACCCCGAAACGAGGTGCTTTTTTGTTGAAAAACTCCTAAGAATTAGAAGTTGAAGCGGAGGTTCAGCGCAGCAGACCAAGTGGAGTAGGTGCTGGCGTAGGTGTTCCACTGAGGATTGGTGAAGGTGTAGGTGTAACCATCGGTGGCATTGCCATTGAGCTTCAGAATGTCGCTGCTGCTCAGGCGTTGCATGTTGCCCCAGCCTCTCCAGAACAAGTTGGCGAGGTTCTTCACATCGATACCAGCGCTGATACTTGAACCGCAGTTGAACTTGTAGGTTCTTTCATACTTGAAGTTGAAGGTGTGTCTCCAAGGAGCGATGGCACCACCACGCTCAGCATACATGCCACGGTGAGCGCTCAGATACTTGTCGGCCTTGATGAAGTTGTTGAATTCTTCAGCATTGGTGTACGGGCTGCCCTCAGCCATGAGTTGGCTTTCGGTCGGGATGTAGACCAAACTGTTGGAACCACCATCGCCGTTCACATTGCTGGTCATGGTGTAGCTGTAACGGGTGTAGCTGTAGTTGCCAATGTAGCAGTGGTTGAAGCCTTCGTAGTAGAGGCCGATGGTCTCGGAGGTGTGCTTGCCAATATGCCAGGTCCAGCCTGCATTGAAGAGCACACGGTGGGGCGTCACATAGCTGCTGTAGCCAAGTTCATGTGAGTTGGAACCGTTGATACCAAAGGCATTGGTGCTGAAAGCGGATGACACTTGATCGCCGATACCGTCGGTGACGTTCTTACCTTCTGCATAAGTATAAGCAGCCATCAGGTTGAGACCGCACTTGAAGTCCTTGCTCAACTGACCGGTGACAGAATA
>DAIOUZ010000196.1:0-2887 GCA_036759285.1 Candidatus Limiplasma sp.
TTAATTCTGTTGCAATATCAATATAACCAATACTATTAGGTTTTTTAATAGTTTTATATGGTAAATAATACCCTCCAAAACTTTTTTCCTCACCATCTTCATCATAGAAAGAGGTCGGCTCAATATACCTGCAAGAATAACTGAAATGGACTGGTAAAAGCCGAGTTGGTTTTGTTGGGACCCAATAATATGCACGACCATAATATATCGCGTGTAAATACTTTTCAAAAAGCCTAGGTCTAAAATCTTCATCACCTAATTCCTCTTTCAAAGGAATAATCCATAACACATAAACATTCCGCTTGTTGTATATCTCTGTTTTTTCTTTTATTTTGTTTAGCGTATAGGCTGTCTTTTGAACCTCAATAGCAATTGGAATACCATTAATTCGTCCACTAATATCTGGAACAATCGTTTTCGTGCCCTTAGTTTCACTTGCTTCAATAACCCTTTCAACTGCCCAATTGCCATTTGGGAATTGTGTTGATAAATAGTTGCAAATAGCGTTTTTACACTCGGTATGCAATGACTGGTCTTTCTGCGTTAAAACCGGACTTAATCTAGGTTTATGAGCAAAATGATCTTCTTTTTCAGAACACTTACGAACGATTGCTTTTGAACCGCATTTTGAGCAATAAAATGGGCCATCTTTTTTTGTCACATATGCACAATAAACCTTTTTGCCAGTTTTTTCACTGACCGCATAACCACTTTTCAACCCATTGCATCTAGCTTCAATACTGTCATAATGATAAGGCGCCATATAAGAATTTGTTTTTAGTTTCTTAAATGTATCTCTAATACTACAATTCTCGTTTTCAAAAAATCATTGCAAACCTTAGATTTGCAGCGTGATTGTCTGCAAGCAGGTTTGCAAGTGCAAAAATAGTAAATTTGCGACAGTTATCAGTAAGTTATGTGGGAAAATAGAGACAATAAGCCAAATGTATAACCAAGGACAATGGGGCCGGACGGTAAACAGTCATTGCAAATGGGAAAGACCCAAGTATTTTTTTTGACCGCCCGGCACCCGTCGTCCCGAAGGCCCGGATAGGAATATGCGTCCTGAACCGATAAGGTTTGTGGGCAGGGGACGGCGGCCCAAAGTCCGCTAAAAGCAGTGCAATAATATGAAAAATCATCAAATCGGCATCGACATCAGCAAGGAAAAAGTGAACATCTGCCTTAGAGGCGGGAGGAAGAGCGTGTGGGAACACGAGTGCCCGAACACAGTAGCGGCCATCAAGAAGGCCATCAGGAAGGGCTTGAAAGAGCACGGAATCGCATCGGACGACATCATCGTCTGCGCCGAGTTCACGGGGAGGTACATCTACCCGCTGGTGTACGCCTGCGACGAGCTGGGCTTGTTCCTCTGGATGGAGGACCCGACAAGGATCAAGAACTCCTTCGGGATTGCGAGAGGCAAGGACGACAAGGTGGACGCGCGCCGCATCGCCGAGTACGCCGACCGCTTCTCCGACAAGGCCGTGGCCTACGGCATGCCCGACCGCACGCTTGCCTCCATCAAGAGCAAGCTGGCCGACAGGGACATGCTGCTCGAGGACAGGAAGAGGTACGAGGCACAACTCCACGACCAGAAAGGCTTCATGGACCCCAAGGATTACGCCCAGAAGAGCCGTCTTTGGACAGCCGTCATCAAGACCCTCAACAGGCAACTGGCTCTCCTTGACGAGCAACTGGCCGAACTGGTCGCCTCGGACAGGAGGATAAGCCGTCAGGTGAAGCTGCTCAAGTCGGTGGACGGCGTCGGCGACAGGATAGCGGTCTACATGGTGGCAGTCACCATGGGCTTCAAGCGGTTCCAGAACCCGAGGCAGTTCTTCTGCTACGCCGGGCTGGCCCCCTTCCGGTACACCTCGGGGAAGAGCATACGCTCCAAGTCCAAGGTGTCGCAGAGGGCCAACAAGCACATCAAGGCGCTGCTCCACCTGGCCGCAGTCTCCGCCGCGACACACATGAAGGACAGCGAATACCGGCGGTACTACGAAAGGAAAACAGCCGAGGGAAAGCATCCCTTGTCGGTGCTCAATGTGGTCAGGGCAAAACTCGTCAGCCGAATGTTCGCCGTCGTCAGAAGAAACTCCGAATACCAGAAAAACTATGTATTCTCCAACAGCCTTGAAAAAATTCCAGCTTGACCCATTGCCAATTCATAGGAATAGATACGAAAGTTCTAAAAAAGATAGTTCGACACGTAGTTTGCTTTCAAAAAGAAAGAGTATGCTTGCAGTTGGCACACTCCTATCCCTGCTTTGTCTTTACTGCTTTTCGCATCGCAAATGCTGATGTTCAAGGATCTCTAATTGAAAACTTGAAAAAGCAAAAACATTTAGTTATTCTTTACTTTTTTGGAGATACACATCAGCTGTAACATAGTAACAAGTACTTCCCCATACCGATGGCTCTTTTATGGAAACAATATAAACAATGTTCCCTCCCATCTTTTTTGCTTCTTTAACAACGGCATCAATACATGCTGAATAAGTGCAGTCTTTTGCTGGAGTCATACCTTTTTCTCCCGTCTCAACACTACCTATTCTGATGACATCTTCAGGAATCACCTGTCCGCTTTGGATAATCCTAACCTTATTTTGCGGATCATAATGTCCATAAGTCGTGGTTTTTACTTTTAATGAACAACCATACAAAAGTATTGCCATTAAAACTAAAACCATGGAAATTACTAAAAGTCTTTTCATCATAATTCTCCCTAAATACGTCAATCGGGAGCAACCTTTAATTTCCTCTCCAGCACCGCAAAAGGCAATTATACAAAAGAAGCGTGGCACTGATAAGCCAATCTGCTGATAGAGGTCGTGAGAATACCTAGAAATGCCGAATGACAATACAGTCCACGCTAAACAGC
>DAIOUZ010000196.1:2897-3262 GCA_036759285.1 Candidatus Limiplasma sp.
TACTGTCCTTGCATTTCTTAGAAGTTTCTCACGTTTCTATCAGCAAGACGAGCATAACGCTTCGTGTTTCTTTATGTCGACGGTACAAAACCCGCCATAAGAACTGCCGCAAATATACGAAAAAATCGGAAAGTCAAAATGGATTTGTAGATTTTTCCGACAAAAACCGTCGTTTCTGCCCTCATTATCGAAAAAAGGTCTATTTTTGTAGCAGATTAAACAACCAACATTCAACTGTTGCCCTGGATTGCTTCGTTCCTCGCAAATCAAAGATTCGATGATACGAAGCGAGTCAATGACGCAAAGCGACAAAAAGTCCCGCGTCTCGCGTCCCGAAGTCCCGAGTCAACAAACAATTAAACGAT
>DAIOUZ010000196.1:3272-5812 GCA_036759285.1 Candidatus Limiplasma sp.
ATTGACTTCGTCGAATCGGGGATTTCCCGAAGGGAAACTCATCAACAATTAAACGATTAAACAATCAACAATTCAACAATAAAATGAAACTCAAAGAGATTTCAGAATTATTAAATGCCAAGGTGCTTTGCGGCCACGACCGCTTGGACGAGGAACATGAAACCGCCTTCGCCTCAGATTTGATGAGCGATGTACTCACCTTGGGCGACTACAATCCCGTTATCCTGACGGGGCTCTGTAACATGCAAACCATCCGCACCTGCGAGATGGGTAACCTAGACATCATCGTCCTTGTCAGGAAGAAAAAAGCCTCCGAGGAGATGATTGAAGAGGCCGAAGACGAGGGCATGGTGGTCATGGAATGTGACTTCTCTATGTTCAAGGCCTGCGGACTGCTCTTCAAGGCGGGTATGCAACCCATTTTCTGATGTGTCATAGGACATGAGCAATTATAGTTACATAAAAGACACGAGACGCGAGACTGCTAGACACGAGACATTGAATTTGTCCCGCGTCCCGAAGTCCCGTGTCTCGAGTCAACACAAATTGTCAATTAATAACACATAACTCCCCCTATACCATGCACTTAGAATACCAAGTATATGAAGCGGACTTCGTCAACGCGGGAGCCGCATCGAGCGCGATCAAGAAGACCTTAAAGCAGCTCAACGTCAGCCCTCAAATCGTGAAACGGGTGGTCGTCGCCTTATATGAGGCCGAGGTCAACGCCATTGCACATGCCTACGGTGGCACCATCTATGCCGACATCGAGCCCGACAAAATTACCCTGAAGGTCGTGGACACCGGTCCTGGCATCCCCGACATCGCCTGGGCCATGCAGGAAGGCAACTCCACTGCCTCCCCTGAGGTCCGCAACATGGGCTTCGGCGCTGGCATGGGCTTACCGAATATCCAGAAAAATGTGGATAAATTGAATGTGACCTCTACCGTGGGCGTTGGAACAACGGTTGAGATGGAGGTTAATTTTACTTGAACAAGCTGGCATAGATCCCCACTCCCCCACAAGCCTTAGCAGGGATGACATGCCTAACTGAATAACTGACAACTGCAAACTGACAACTATGGAAAAGACTCCTTTCTTCCATGCCTTAAAGATAGATGAAGACACCTGTATCGGCTGCTCGCGCTGCATGAAGATTTGCCCCACGGAGGCATTGCGTGTGCGCGACGGCAAGGCTGTCCTTCTCCCCGACCGTTGCATCGACTGCGGCAATTGCTTCAAGGTGTGCCCCACCCGTTCCATCTTCATCGACCAGGATGACTTTGAGGACATCTTCAACTTCCCCATTCGTGTGGCGCTTGTGCCCTCCGTTTTCATGGGCCAGTTCCCCAACGACATCACCGTGTCGCGCATCTATGGCATCCTCAAGGAGCTGGGGTTCACCCATGTGTTGGAGACCGAGTCTTCCATACCCATCTATACGGCAGCCAAAAACAAATACGCCGCCGAGAATCCTGACATCAGGCCGCTCATCTCGACCTTCTGTCCGGCCATTGTGCGCCTCATCCAAGTGAAGTTCCCCGGCCTGACCGAGAACCTCATCCCACTGCGCGCGCCGCTCGACATCACAGCCATGTACATACGCCGCAAGATCAAAGCGGAATTGGAGGTGAAAGACGACCAAATAGGCATCTTCTACATCACGCCTTGCGCGGCCAAGATTGCCGCTGTGAAGAGCCCTGTGGGTGAAGAGAAATCGCTGGTCGACGGTGTCATCAATATGGACGCGCTCTACAACCGCGTCTACAAGGAAATCAAGAAGCAAGGACACGGCTATAAGGAGCAGAAACTGCCCGTTTCGCAACTTTCTGCCGATGGCGTGCTGACTTCTCTCACCAACGGCGAACGTCGTCTTTCGAATGCTCAGCACTCATACTCCATTGATGAAATCCACAACGTCATCGAATTCTTGGAGAAGGTAGAAAACGAAGAGATCGAGGATGTCGACTTCCTCGAGCTACGTGCCTGCGACCAAAGCTGCCCCGGCGGTATCCTGACCTGCGACAACCGTTTCCTCATCTGTGAACGCGTGTTTGGCAGAGCCCGCAAGATCGCCGACCGAGAGCGTAAAGGCGAGCAGACCAAAGACCACGAGCGGGAAGAAGAGCGTAACTACCTGATGCGTCACATGAAAGTCGGCGAAATCAAGCCACGTTCGATGCTCGTCTTGGATGATAATATCGCCGTGGCTTTGGAAAAGATGAAGAAGATCGACGAGTACCGCGCCCGTCTGCCCCAGACCGACTGCGGCATCTGTGGTGCGCCCACCTGCGATGCCCTTGCCCACGACATTGTCTGCGAAGATGCCGAGTTGACCGATTGTATCTTCATCCAGCGCAACCTTGAAGCCCGTGGTAACATGGATGTACATGAATCCCTCAAGATCATGGAGGTGATTTGGGGCAAGGCAAAAATGAATGACTATGTGAAGAAGAAATAACTCACAAAGCAACACAAAAAACAAGAGGGCGACTAAAAAGGTCGCTCTTTTTTTTGTTGTTGGTTGTAGAAGATTTTG
>DAIOUZ010000197.1:0-273 GCA_036759285.1 Candidatus Limiplasma sp.
CGGCACCTCGGGTCAGGTCAGTCCGGCCAATATGATTCCCGGCATCGCCAAACGAAACGGCGCCAAGATCATCGAAATCAACATGGAGCCTTCGACCTATACGCACTACATCACGGACATTTACCTCGAAGGCAAGTCGGGCGAGATTCTGCCAGCGATTGATGCTTTGATGATGAGGTGAAACATCCGTTTCAATCTTTCAAACATCCAATCGGGATTACAAACACACCGTCTTTTCGGCGATAGGCATACTGGCCACCTGTGAGGATGAAC
>DAIOUZ010000197.1:283-3613 GCA_036759285.1 Candidatus Limiplasma sp.
CAAATCAGGCTCACGAATTGGTGCTTGATGCTCGGTCTTATTATGTTCCTTGATGAGCCTTTGCAATTCACAGAGGTGTTTAGCACCTTCCTCAATTTCTGTGCTCCCCAACTTGCATTCGACCAAAGCATAACGTCCATCGTTGATATGTAGCACGACATCGGCTTCCAAACCATATTTGTCGTGATAATAGCCAATGTGCGAATCTATATCTGAAGTATAAGCCTTTAAATCCCTGATGCATAGTTGCTCGAACAGAAAACCAAAAGTCTTAAGTTGCGTCGTCAATGCATTTGGTGAAAGTTGCAATGCGGCCACGGCCACACTTGGATCACAAAATGTGCGTTTTGGAGTGCTGCGAATAACGGACTTGCTGCGGATTGCTGGGCACCAAGCTTCCACATCTTGAATGACAAACAACTTCTCCAATGCCGACACATACGAGGTAAAAGTATCCATTGAGCAAGATATTTCTTCTGATGCCGACACATCCGCGAGCAAAGTGGTTTTCTTGGCCAAAGTAGAAATGTTGCGAGCATAGGAACGCAAAATCATCCGCGTCAGTTTCTCGTTTCTTTGCACGCCATCAATCCTTGAAATGTCTTCTTTGCAAACCGTTCGGAAATAATCCTTCGCAACCATCAATTTCGATTTCTCATCTTTAAGGCGCAGCGTAACTGGCCATCCACCGCGACAAGTAGAGAAGATTATGTCCTCAATGCTCATGTCGGAAACAGCTGCAAGATCTTGTTGCGGGTTGTTAAATAAGTGCATCAAACTAACCGTCCCGTTCGATTCTTTCGATTCCCAAAGACTCATCGGCAGCATTTCCATTTTCGTGATTCGACCATTTCCGGAATGATGTATTTTGCTCTTATCCACAGCATTTGATCCAGTCAGAATAAATTGGCCTTCAAGCCCTCTTTCGTCCACCAAAGTCCTCACGGCATCCCAAATGACAGGGGCATCCTGCCATTCATCAATCAGTCGAGGCGTTGCTCCTTGTAACAACAGAGAAGGTTTGGTAGCAGCCGTGGTCAAATATTGCTCACGCATATCAGGCGATTGCAGTTTTATGACGCTACTTGCCAATTGCTCAGCAGTGGTGGTTTTACCGCACCATTTTGGACCTTCTATCAACACAGATCCAAAGGCATTCAAACGTTCTTGCAAATGGACATCGGCTATTCTTTTATAATAATCCATAAATCACCATTTTAAATTTGTGGCAAAAATACAAAATTTATCTATGCCACGCAAATAATTCGGTGTTTTTTCTGTGTTTTGTTCGGTGTTTTAGATGTGTTTTATTCTGAGTTTTCGATATATTTTGTTCGGCGTTTTAGCTGTATTTTATCCTAAGTTTTCGACATACTAAACATCTCCAAATACCATCTCAAACATCCGTTTATAGGCTTCAACCTTTTTATCAAATGGCAAAGGATAGGCTCTTGAAGATGAGGGTAATCTATACAAGATCAAACCATCTTCAAGAGCCACTTTTGTATTGGGCGAAGGAATTGTATCGACATTGAAATAACAGCACACTTCCGTCGTGGCCTTTTCACCTGTCGTGGCGATGGCATGGCATTGCGGCATTTGGGCAAGCAAAGCTCGTATGTCGGTGTGTTCGACGATTTCCAAGAAAGCGTCCGAGGCATTGTCTTTCAACCGTTTGACTGCCATAGCCGTATCGAAAAAGGCAATACCTTTCTCGTTGAGGAATGCCACTATTTCGTCCTTTTTGAAGCATTTATGCTCTGTATCAACAAAATAGTTGCGGTCACCGAACCAAATCTCGCCCTCGATGCGCCAGTGGTCGTTGATGAAATTGGGGTAGAAAAAGTCCATGCACCAGCGCTTTTGCGGCGGCGGGAAACTGCCCAGAAATAAGACCTTGGCATTGGCGGGCAAGAAGGGTTTCAATGGATGGTATTCGATCATATCTTCTTTTTGTCCGGGCCCTTCGACAGGCTCAGGGACCCTCTGAATTGCGTTTTATTCAGCTAAATATGCTCCCACCTGATTAATGCACAAAGTGCCTTTGAACACCTTAAACCTAATTCTTAACTTATCGGCCTTAACGGTCTGGAAACGAACAAGTCGCTTGTATCCGATGGTGGTCGTCGGTTCGTTCACTTCAATAGGCAACCATTTGCCATTAAAGTAATAGTCCAAATAGAATGCATCAACATTTTGTCCCAAAGGAATATACTCTTGCAAAAGTAAACGATTGAAGGCTGTGGTTTGCGGAAAATCGAGGATGAGTTCCGCCTGATGGATGCCGTCTTCCGTTGCCCAATATTTTGTGTAGTCCTCATCCAGCACATACTTCGGACGGAACCGCCAAGAACGTTTGTTACTGGCCGTTACCTTGCAACCTTTCAACAGGTTGTTGGCAAATTCCTTTTGCAGTTTCTGATGCCATTGCACAGCATTGGCAGAATCAATGCTCGGTATCCTACCCTCTTGATTCACAGGGAAATTGAGCAAAAGGTTAGCATTATGGCCAACACTCTGGTAATACAAATCCATCAGCTGATCCACGGTTTTCACCAAGCTGTCTTCACTGGCATGGTAGAACCAACCTGGACGAATGGAGACATCCACCTCAGCAGGCAGCCAAGCCTCGCCCTCACGATCGCCTTGTTGTAAGGCCTTTGTGTCATTAAGCGATTCGAAATCAGTTTTGTACATACACCATTGCGTGGCACCTGCCTTGCCTTCTTCGTTGCCAATCCAACGTAGCGTAGGAACCGTGCCTCCAAAGATGCTCGCTTCAGGGCAGTATTTCCAAACAATGTCTCTCGCCTTCTCGTAATTGTAGTATTTTTCTGCAACGATGGAGCGGATGTCGTGAGCGCCTCCATACCAGCCCGTGCCGCCATTGGCGCCATCAAACCAAAACTCAAACAATGGGCCGTAATTGCCCACAAGTTCCTCAATCTGACGGTGATAGATGTCCACATAGCCCTGATAGCCATACTCGGCCTGGTTGCGGTCCCAAGGCGAGAGATAAAGTCCGAATTTTAGGTCGTGCTTTTTGCAGGCATCAGCTAGTTCTTTAACCAAATCTCCTTTTCCATTCTTATAATAGGTGTTCCTAATGCAATAGTCAGTAGTCTCAGTTGGCCAAAGACAGAAACCGTCATGGTGCTTCGCTGTAAAAATGACACCTTTCATGCCACTGGCTTTCAAGGTCTTGACCCACTGCTCGCAGTCCAAATTGGTAGGATTAAACGTATAAGATGGCGTGTTGCCAAAACCCCATTCCATATCGTTGAAAGTATTGAGGCCGAAGTGGATAAAAGCGTAAGTTTCAAGCTGTTG
>DAIOUZ010000197.1:3675-5811 GCA_036759285.1 Candidatus Limiplasma sp.
ACCATACAACCCACGATTAAGGCTGCCCATTTAGGCATAAATATCAACTTTGTATGTCTCATTTCAAACGTCTTATGATTATTGTTTTACAAATTTCCGCGACTCCCCATTCACACGAAGTACATATATGCCGTTGGGCAAGTCGTTGATAGCGATTCTATTCACCTCATTTTTGAGTTGGACGAACATGACCACTTTTCCGTTCATGTCGATGATTTCCGCTTGACCACCTTCTTGATTTACAAAAACATCAATAAAATCAGTGGCAGGATTGGGACACACACGAAGCGAGGATTCGGGCAATAATTGCTCGGATTTTACTGCAACTGGAGTATCGGAATGTGCTTCGATCACGTCTTCAATCGTCCTGTTGCACACGGCACAGAAAGGCGCATAGTTGCGCATCATGCAATTACGTTGCGGCCGATACATGCCTTCTGTCAAATAGCCTCCGCCTTCAAAAGCCCCTACTACATTATTATATTGATTCGTGTTGGGTGTAGGAATGGGTGTGTTGGGTGCTACCAGGTCAGCCCATTTCGATTCAAAATCCACCAAAGTGGTAATGTTAGGCTCCCAAGGCTCCACATTCAGATTGTAGAGCAAGGCCAATGGATTGTCTGGCTCCTCGTATTCGTCGGCCAAACCCGCGAAAGCATGACCAAACTCATGCACAATGACACTCGCAGACGACATGTTGCCTGACGTGCTCATCGAGTAAAAGTTGTAGAATCCGCCACCGCCATATTGACTGCTGTTCACCAAAATGTAAATCTGGTCGTAGGGTGCGTTGGCCGCCACGTCTTTCACCGAGAAGTAATCGCGGGTGGTGCAATAGCGGTCAATATAAAAGGTGTAGAAATGCGAATTGAGGATGGTGCGCACCCAGGTGTGAGAGGCCGGGATGTCAACGCCACTCTCCTCAGAAGGGGCCAGCACTGCGCGGAAGTTGAAATCGTTGATATGGCTGGCAAATGGCTCCGCCTGAGCAAACACATTGACCAAATCCTGACAATGTTGCTGAAACAGAGGCATTTCATCGGCGGTATAGCCTTCAGGCAGAATCACAATGTCCACCTTGCTGTCAGGCGAACCGTTGACCATGACATCATGAACGGGAAACACATAACGTTGTTCGGTGGTGTTGAACATCTCGTTAGGCTCATAAAGCTTTGAGAAAATTTCTTCAAACTCGCCATCGAAATTCCTGATTTCAAGAATGATATATGCCTCGTTGCGCGGCATCGGAACACTCACGGATTCTTCATAGCAGCGTTCCATTCTTGTGGCTTCTTCGGTGGTTTGCCATTCGCGGAACAACGTGTTGTAACCTCTTGAATAAATGAGTGTATTGGTTTGTGCATCAATCACTTTCACTCGGTTGGTTCCATAATTGAAAGGGTCGATCAAATTGACCTTGGAGCCACCGAAATGCGGCTCAAGGATGAAACGCTCAAACACATAATGCGAGCTGTCGGAAGTGCCGCATTGGAAAACATCCATACGCAACGATCCCTCATCAAGGAAATACTGCTCAAAACTGATGTTCTGCGCGTTAGAAAGCAGCGAAAACACGAATGCTAATAGGAAAAGAAGTGTCTTTTTCATCGTCAATGGGTTTATTTGTTATAAATCTGAAGTTTGAAAGGGCAAAAATACAAAATTATCCATCAGTTGTTGTTGGATGTGTTTGTTTAATTATCGCATTAATTGAAAGACGTAGCTTTATGGATAATTGAGGAACAGAATAAAAAATCAGGCAGCCCCGGAAAATTCTCCGAGGCCACCCTAAAAAAACGTCATAAATGTTTTCTTCTATTGTTTTGCATTGTATAGCATTTGTACTTCAGAAGACGTCAAAGCACGGTTATAGCTGCGGAAGTTGTCGAGCTTGCCGACAAAGTAAGAGCCAAGGCTGTTAGTTTCATCAGCACCAATGTATGAGACATTAACAGCTGAGCCCCATTTCATATCAGATTCTGATTTGGTCTCAAACAGCGACCCGTCAATATATGCCATGAGAATAGTTCCATCATAGGTTAAGGTCATCATGTGCCACTGATTGTCCAAATAATTTGAAACGGTTCCGTTGGTAGTCCAGCCAGACCCGTATGAACGATAATAAACATTGGCACT
>DAIOUZ010000198.1:0-3315 GCA_036759285.1 Candidatus Limiplasma sp.
AGTTTGGTTAAGGGAATGCCGTGTGAATCGGCAACAGTGCCCGCTGCTGTAAGCCCGTGTAAGGCCTGTCAAACCAGCCACTGTACGGCTCATCCGTATGGGAAGGCGATAGGCTCAGGTGAGTCAGAAGACCTGCCAAACCGTGAGTTCAATTGCAAGCCTTCGGGAACAAGGGCGACGCTAAGCGCGGCAATTAGCATGGCTGCTTGCGATGGTTTTGCAGTATTTGTTTAATGCGTAATAATCAATAAGTTATGCGTAAAAATCTTTTACTTATCCTTTCGCTTTTCGCGACAACGTTGGCCTTTGCGCAAGAGCCGGCCACTTTCGAAGATGTGCCACTGGGTAGCGGTGGTATTTGGCAACCCCCTACAGGCGAGAATGAGATGCCCAGCGGCGGCTGGCTTTTTACCAATTCTAACCAATACGGCTATTGGGGTGGCTTTACAGCCTCCAACCGCACCGATCTGAACCAGACGGGCCTGAATGCCCAATATACTGCTGTCACTGGCTGCGGCTACGACGGCTCGTCACAATATGCCGTGGCCTATACCTATGGAGTGCAGACCGATGTGTATGCCGCTGACGGACAGTCGCATACGGTGACTGGATGTTACATCACCAATAACTTATGGGCCTATCAAGATGTCTTGGAAGGTAGTATGGGTCAGACACCTTTTGGTGGCCTCACTGGCGACGACCCGGATTGGTTCAAACTGACCGCCACAGGCAAGAATGCTAGTGGCCAGACGGTCGGCACACTGGATTTCTATTTGGCCGACTACCGCTTCGACAATCCCGAGGACGACTATGTCCTCGACACTTGGGAGTGGTTCGATCTCAGCCCTTTGGGTGAAGTAGCGACCATTTCGTTCAGCCTCTCTTCCACGAAGAGCAATTACGGCGGCATGATTACGCCGGCCTATTTCTGCATGGACAACTTCAACGGTGGCGGTGCCGCTCCCGACGAACCGCCTTATATCGTCAATCCCGTGCAGGACGTAATCTTTAACGAGTATCCTCAGACCATCCAAGTCAACCTCAACGGTGTGGCAACTGACCCTGACGACCCTGATGATCAAATCATCTACAGCATCGTCAGCAACTCCAATCCGAGTGCTTTGAGTGCTACAATGAGTGGTAAAATCCTTGTGATGACGCGGCAAAACGCCAATCAGGCTACTGCCAACCTCACGATGCGCGCCACCAGTGATGGTCAGTATGTCGATTTTACGGTGCATGCCATTATCAATGCTGTTATCGATGAACCGCCTTATATCGTCAATCCTGTGCAGGATGTGGTCTTCAACGAGTATCCTCAGACCCTCCAAGTCAACCTTAACGGTGTAGCCACTGACCCTGACGACCCTGATGACCAAATCACCTACAGCATCGTCAGCAACTCCAATCCGAGTGCTTTGACCGCCTCGATGAGCGGCAAGATTCTGGTCATGACACGCCAAAACGCCAATCAGGCTACAGCCGACCTCACGATGCGTGCCACAAGCGATGGGCAGCATGTCGACTTCACCGTTCATGTCATCATCAACGCTGTCATCGACGAACCGCCTTACGTCATCAATCCTGTGGAGGATGTGGTCTTCGACGCCTATCCCCAAACAATCGAAATCAACTTGGACGGCGTGGCCACCGACCCAGATGACCCCGATGAGGGCATCACCTACAGCATCGTCGGCAATCCGAATCCTGAAGATATGACCGCCTCATTGAATGGAAAAACACTTGTGCTAACGCGTGAAGCCAATAGCCAAGCCGAGTTTGACCTGAGTATGCGTGCCACGAGCGATGGCCAGTTTGTTGACTTTGCGGTGCATATCACCATGTATATCGTAGAAGGTGTAGAAGAAAACCAAAACATCGTGATGGTGTATCCTAACCCGACTCATGGAATGATTTCTATTGAAATAGCTGATAGTCAAAGTTTTGATTACACAGTATATGACATGTTAGGACAAAACGTGCTGAGTGGTCAGGCACAAAACGGCGTAACTCAAATCGATTTGACTTCATGCCATCAGGGCATTTATTTCATTGCTGTCAGTTGGGATGGCAACGCTATGATACAGAAAGTGATAATACGATAAAACTGGTACATATAGAGTTTTGGGTTTGAAGAGACGGCTCCATTGGGGTCGTCTTTTCTTTCCTTAAAATCAGCAAAAAATATGAAAAGTGATTCCGAACTTTACTTTGGAAAAATAAACCTCTTGGTATGATTTGTTTTTGATAAATGACTACTTTTGTCGGTCTAATACTGTAAATAACCTATCAATTATGAAAAGAGTTTCGCTTTTTCTTTTGGTATTCGCCGCAACGGTGACGTTAAGTGTAACGTCTCTCCAAGCGCAAGACCTGGCACATTTCAAACAGATTGTCAAAGAGTTGAGCTCCTCAAAATACCAGGGCCGTGGCTATGCACGCGATGGCGCCAACAAGGCCGGAAAGTATTTGGAAAAGGAGTTCCTCAAAGCGGGTGTTGATGAAGTCATCTGCCAGCCTTTCAAATTGGATATCAATACTTTCCCAGGGAAAATGAAGATGTGGGCTGACGGGAAGAAACTGAAAGCCGGCGTTGATTTCTCCATGCGTGAATACTCACCTGGTGTTTATGGTGAATTTCCTGTGTATCATGTAGATACCCTGAACTTCGACCCCGACAAGATGTTTGCCGACTTGGCCAAGCCTGAATATGCCAACTGCTTGGTGGCCTGCGAGTTTTGGTTTTCATATCGGCACCACGAGGCTTTCGGTCGGTTGCAAAAACCAGGCGAATGTACCAATGCGGGTGTCATCAACACTTGGTCGTCGCCCATCAAGTTCTACAAGGCTTA
The DNA here is from genome assembly GCA_036759285.1 of Candidatus Limiplasma sp. GTDB lineage: Bacteria > Bacteroidota > Bacteroidia > Bacteroidales > F082 > Limimorpha. Next base: position 2,853 of record DAIOUZ010000198.1, read on the forward strand.
CGGCCATCGCGTGGTAGACAAGCCCATAGTCTGGATGACGCCCGAATCCATTGAAGGCGTGAAATCCGTCCGCTTAAAAGTGGATAACAAGTTTTTTAAGGATTACGAATGCTTCAATGTCATCGCTAAAGTGGAAGGTCGCCGCCACGACAGTTGCTATATCTTTACAGCGCATTACGACCACCTCGGCAATTTGGGCAGGCATGTGTATTATGCGGGTGCCAACGACAATGCCTCAGGTACGGCCACTATCGTAACCTTGGCGGCCTATTATGCCAAAAACCGTCCCGAATACGACATGTATTTCATCGCTTTCTCGGGCGAGGATGCCAACCTTCGTGGCTCTACCTGGTATGCCGACCATCCCGTTGTGCCCCTCAGACAGATTAAGTATCTGTTCAATATCGATATGATAGGCGACAACAATCCCGTTCAGTACTGTGAGGTGAGCGATGAGGGTATG
>DAIOUZ010000198.1:3325-3891 GCA_036759285.1 Candidatus Limiplasma sp.
GAGAGGCTCGGAGTATTTTGCCAAGAACCCTATCGTGCCTTTGGAGCAGGTCAGGTATTTGTTCAACATCGACATGATTGGCGACGATAACCCCATTCAGTATTGTGAAGTCAGTGATGAGGGCATGCGCGGCTATGCTGTGTTTGAGCAAATCAATAACGAGAAACACCATTTCAAAGCCTTGAACCGTGGCGAGTTGGCGGCCAACAGCGACCATTATCCTTTCGCTGTGCGCCACGTGCCTTGCATCTTCCTTGAGAACCAGGAGGGGAGTGCTTTCCAGTATTATCACACCGTTTTCGATGATTGGAAGCATTTCGTGTCTGATAGTTACGAGCCCGTTTTCAGGCTTGTGCGTGACTTCGTTGATCGGTATTAAATAGAAAAATCACTTAATCATGAAAAAGCACATTCGATTTTTTATTGTTGTGATGCTCTTCGGCGTTGTGCTGACCTCATGTTTCCAGAACAAGGAACTGGTGAAGTACAGCTATACCGAAGAACTTTCAAACCAGGTCTGGACCTACAGCCTGAGCCATCCTGACGGCTTCACGATTGACCTCAAC
>DAIOUZ010000198.1:3901-5807 GCA_036759285.1 Candidatus Limiplasma sp.
CATGACCACACCCACCGAGGGTATCGTCGTTGCATATTCTGCCACACAAGGCTGCCATTCCCGAGAGAAACTCAATTATGTAATCGACCATGCGATGATGCACAACGGAATCGTCGGCGGTTGGCTTGATACTACGGACAGCCTCTATTATTTCGACAGCTCGCGTATCTTTCCCGAGGACTCGCTCGAAGCTGCCAAGAAGTTTGGCATCGAGAATGGACAGATAGCGATATTTATCATTTCGGAAGGGAAGGAGATTCGATTGGACGGAAAGAATCAATAAACTACAACTCATTTGAGTAAACAAAAATGCCGCATCGGTTCTGGCTGATGCGGCATTTGCTTTATCTTTCCCTACGCTTGATGACTTCTTTCAGTCGATAGCGGTCGCCAGTAGACTTGCCGATGGCATCGATGAATTGCTGGTCGTAGCCAGGCGTGTCATGACCCCAACGGGTGAACTGGCCTTTGTCATCCACTTTACGAACAATTTGGTCGTTGTACCTCACGATGAGGTACTTGGCCAGCTGGTCCCAACGCTGCATCATTTTGTCAGCGTAAGCAATGCTTTTCTTGTTCAGGTAACTTTGACGGTCAGCAGGCTTCATGTCCTTGATGGCGCCGAGCACGCTGTCTTGGTCGGCAAAATAGTAGTCTTCCAGTTCGTTCTGTGCTTTGCGCAAATCGCCAATCATCATAGAATAGCGCGGGTAGACCATGTTGGCCACCCAGTTGTTCATCCAGAAGGCCGACTTGTCGCTGAATTCATTGCGAGGATTGTTCTCGGGCCGGAAGGCATCGGGCACCTGCGTGATGCAGCAATAGAGCGGCACATAGGCCACCATGTTGGCATCGTCGCAATTGAACCATGTCACGCCGCCCACATCATTGGGCAACCAAGAACGCATCTGGCAGGTCATGGTGAATCCGCTTTGTTGCGTGGCGATGGGGCGTTCGCGAAAATAAGGGACGCTGTCGCTGTCCTTGAAGTGCATCGGGAGCGGGCGGATGGGCATTCCCCAGGGACCAGCAGTCATATCGGAGGTCATGTCCAATGGTGTACCTTCGAAGTGGTCGCGCATGTCGTTTTGCAAGTCGCGCAAAGACAAAGGTTGGTCAGGTTTAATCCACAAAGGCAGGTGGTCGCAGACATCAAAGTCACCGTTAATGTAGGGGAGGTATTTGTCCATCTCCTCGTGGCTATAATGGTGGCGGAAGAAGCTCCACACACGGGCATCGGCATAGCGCACGTTCTCGAAGTCGATGGGGCAGTAGGCATCGCGGAAGGAGAAATCCTCGTCCTTGCCATTGAAATAGCCCCATTCTTTGGCGAAGCTGATGACGTCTTCGGCATAGACGCATTCTATTTCGGGCTGGTTGATTTTCTTGAGGTTCTTGCTGCTGATGCTATTTTTGGAATGTTTTTCCAACGGGAACTGACGGATGCGGCTCAGGTTAGCATGGGCGCAGATGCAATCGTCAGGGATGCGAAAGGCCACCCATACGGCACCATGATGGCCAGGCCCTTTGCCGATGATTTCCATGATCCAAGCCTCGTTGGGGTCGCAGATGGTGAGCGTCTCGCCGCTGCTGTTGTAACCATATTCTTCAACTAGTTCGGCCATGCAACGAATGGCCTCGCGGGCAGTTGATGAACGTTGTAATGCCAGACGCATCAAGGAGAAATAGTCCAACAAACCTTCTTGGTTGACAAGTTCCAAGCGTCCATCAAAAGTGGTCTCCACGATGGTGACTTGTTTTTCGTTCATCAGGCCCACCACATTATAGGTGTATTCCACTTGTTTCACGTACCGCCCTTTATGTGTCGGTCCCCAACCGTGAATCTCTATCAGTTCGCCGGGTTCGTGTCGTCCCGAAGGACTATAGGACAGCGAACCGGAGAAGC
>DAIOUZ010000199.1:0-5804 GCA_036759285.1 Candidatus Limiplasma sp.
GCAGGTTCGGGCGTTGGTTCTTTCGATTGCCAATTGACCAACCTGTCGCCTGAGACGCATTATTGGGTCCGCGCCTATGCGAAATGCACGAAGGGCGTGTACTATGGAGAGCAGTTGGAGTTTGAGACCAAACCGCTTCCGATGGAAGTGCGTACCATCTCAGTTTGGGATGTGACGGCATCGCGTTTAAGGGCAGAAGGGGAAGTGATTCGTGACGGAGGCTCCGAAGTGAGGGAATGCGGCTTCTGTTGGGGCACGGAGCACAATCCAACTGTTGAAGGACTTCACACCAAAGCATCAACAGGATTAGGGAATTTTGGTTGCTATTTCTCGGGATTGGAGCGAGGCCAAACGAATTATGTGCGGGCCTATGCCATCAACGCGGAAAGTGTGACATACGGCAACGAGTTGGAATTGGTTCCCGATGATTCGCAAGTGTCGTGGCCCAATGGTACCCTGCCAGGCTTGTTCTCCGTCGCTCCTGACCGTCAGGTGCGGTTTTCGCAAGGCAACCTGCAATACTATCCTGATGATAACGTTTGGCGCTTCGCCGAGCACCAATGGGATTTCGTGGGAGGGCAGATAGAAGACCCACAATTTGGTGCAATGAATGTCGGTACCGTGTATGCAAATGGAGCTAAATGCGATAACACTTTGACCTGGAAATATTACGAAGGCTGGATGGATCTTTTCGGCTGGGGCACTAGTGGTTGGAACAACGGCAATGAGTACTACCACCCTTATGATTTTGCTGCTTGCCCATATCATTGCGCTTCGTATGGACCAGTTGGCAATTTCGACCTAACGGGTGACTATGCCCAATCGGACTGGGGTGTCCACAACACCATCAGCAATGGAGGCTCTCGGCAGTGGTATACACCTACCGTGGATGAACTCGTGTATCTCATTACGGAAAGGGAAACGGCTTCAGGCATGCGTTTCGCCAAGGCTGTCGTGGCAGGTGTCAGCGGCATGGTTCTATTCCCCGATGATTGGGATGCTTCCACTTATACATTCAACGCCGTCAATGAACACTGGGCCTATAGTATAAACGTGATCACAGGCAATGAATGGCTTGACGTATTGGAACCAGCTGGTGCGGTATTCTTGCCTGCTGCAGGGGAACGTTATCAGTACCCGACATCCAATGAGATATGGTATGACAACGGGGTGTCGTCTCCTTATACCATCATGGGTTATTATTGGACGACAACGCAAAGCGGGGTATGTATTGCTCATGGGTTGGTGATAGCTTGTTACGAATTAATGGGAATGTATACTATGGCTGGATGCATTGATGTAGAAACAAGTAGGCGTCTTGGCCACTCAGTCCGCCTGATTTCTGAGGAGTAATAGGCGACATGTTGTCCATTTCGTTCGACAAGGATTTTTTGGCTCTTTTGTCGTGGTTGTGGAAAATGTGTATATTTGCAAACTGAAAAGGCTAGAAAATGTCAGCAAGACAACTTGAAATAGAGGAATTGATTAGGCAACTCGGGAAGGAGATTCTTCCTGAGAATGCCAAGTTATTGCTTTTCGGTTCACAGGCAAGAGATGATGCACGACCTGATTCAGATTGGGATTTGCTCATTTTGCTTGATGGTGAAAAGGTGAGCAACAACGATTTCGACCGTTGGGTTTACCCTTTCGTTTCGTTAGGCTGGTCACTTGGTGTGGAAATCAACCCTGTGGTTTATACCTTCGATGAGTGGCGGCAGCGGCAGATTACGCCTTTCTATAAAAATGTGATGAAGGAAAGGATTGAACTGGTTAATTGAGATAATACATTGAAAAGATAAAACATTAGTTGAATCAAAACAAAATTAAGCAAAAGAACAAGATAAACAAAAACTTACATATTAACAGATAGCACTTGTTGCTGTCCTTGAACACCAAAGTTCCATTAAGACCTCGTATCGACGGGGCAACATCTCAAGGACAAGTTACAAATGCCGTAGTTGCTACGGCGTGGAAGACTTGTTGGAGATGTAGGGCGTGGAACCCCTGGTGTTCAAGCAAGGAATTGATTCCACGCTGTTTTTTGTTGCCTGTGCTGTGATTTGGCACATCTAGTGATGAAATTTGCGGTGAAAAAACAAAAATAGCGAAAATCTGGTTGCAATAGGTAATCCTAATAAACTGAATAACAAATCAATAAAAAGGGAAGCACTATGGGAAAGATTAATTACAAGCCTTGGGTTGGAAAGAATTATTCAACAGGGTTTAAAGGCAAAAAAATTCTTGTTCTTGGAGAGAGTCATTATGACGAGCCTGAGACTATAAATTCAGGTTTAACGCGATGGGTTATCAACGATATTGTTTATAATCCAGGAGGTCAAACATACCGCGCGACGTTCACTTGTTTTGAACGAGCAATGGCAGGAAGGCCTATGACACAAAAAGAACGAGAAGAGTTTTGGGAAAGTGTGATATTTTACAACTATCTCCAATTTCCAACGGAAGGACCGAGAAGTATCCCGAAGCCAGAGTATTGGAGTGAGTCGGCGGATGCCTTTGTAGAACTATTGGAGACATATACGCCAGACCTCATTATCGTTTGGGGCGCACGTCTGTATAACGCACTTCCAGATCTTGGAGGGAATGGCGGAAAATTGAAATTGGAGAATGGAGATATGGCTGACTACTGGATTTATCCCATCAAGGGGAAAGAAATACTCGCAATGAAAATCCATCATCCAAGTGCACCAAGTGGCAGGAATTGGGGATATTGGAACATGGTAATAAATAAGTTCATAAATCGATAAAACAAGGAAATATGTCAAAGCAAACGTGTTATTGGTGTGGAAAACAATTTGATAGTACAAATGCGTTTCGTGGCGGGGTAAATAAATATAACACTTATTGTTCTGTAAGGTGTGAGAAAGCAGGCGAAAATGCACGTCAAAAGGAAAATCAAAGACAAAGAGAACAAACTGAAAAATTTCTTCGACAAATTGGAGGTGGTAACTCCACAATCGGTAGTCTAATAGTGGCAGCGGTAATTTTAGTATTTGTTTTAATCTATCGCTCATCAAATCGAAGTGGCGAAGAAAAAACAAAAGAAGTACAAGGAATTGTAAGTACTCAACAGAAAACCGAGGAGGTTGAAACGCAATCTCAACAAACGAATAATGTCTCCTTTCTAGATGAATCTATAGTAATTAGTGCTGAACCAGAAAACATTATAATCCCAGAACCTTTAGATATTCCTGAAAGACAGATTGAAGTGTTTGAGATTGAAGAAATTGACGAATCGGAAGAAATGGAATGGGAAGAAGAAGTTAAGCCAGATTTTAACAAACAAAGAATCTATCAAAGTGTAGAAGTTGATGAAGAGCCTCAATTTCCTATTGGAGAACATGGCTTGTTGGAATACATTGCCGAGAATATCAATTATCCGCAGGCAGCAATGGATGAAGGCATTGCAGGTAGGGTATTCGTCAGTTTTATTGTTGAACCTGACGGCAGTGTTTCCAACGCAAAAGTGGTTCGTGGCATTGGGTATGGTTGTGACGAAGAGGCCATCCGTATTATAGAATCGTTGCCCATTTGGGAACCAGGTCGGCGGCGAAATAAAGAAGTTCGAGTGGCCATGACAGTCCCTGTTAATTTCAGTTACAGTAAATCACGAATCAATATAAATTAGTAGACCAAAACTCAAACATCATTGAATAAAAGGTGAAGACATTTTACAGTTGGTGTGCAGCCAATGTAGGAATAATAGGTATATTGTTGGCTATATTTGTGATAGCGATTACCTGCTTGTTCCGAATGGAAGAATTGCGCTATCTTGGGTATACGCCGTTGTTGTATTGGTTAGTGTCGTTCATATTGTTTTGGTCAGAAAAGTCGAATATAGCAATGTTGATTCGTTTTTTGGCTGTTTTTGGTGGTCCAGTTTGTATTTGTTTTGCTCCGTCATTGGGATTGTATGATTTTAGTTCTGATACGATAGCAATGGTAAAGTCTTCGCTATGGAAGATGGCTTTGGTAGGTGCTATTTTCGCTTTGGAAATAACTGTTTATGTGTACAGAAACTTTGCTGAAGTCGTTTCTCGAAGAATGCTTTATAGAAACAGTTCTGTTGAAATGTTTGACATAAGGCTGAAGTATTGCATACATCAGTTTCTCGAATCGTTTTTGGTGGCAGCAGCAATAGTTTTGTTATTGATTACTTGTATTGAACTAAAGCCAAGCGTAGAAGCATTGAGGGCAGGTAACAATGATTATTGGACTATTCAGATTGCCCGATTTGTTAAAGCAGTGATAAGTTGACGGTTAGAGGCGATGAAGATAGTTGAAAGAAAAAAACACGAGTAAGGAAATAGAGTTTTGTAAAATTATGTCCGCAAAAGCGCATCGGAGTTTTTCTGGTGCGCATTTTTATAACTTTACTTGTTGAATCTATATACAAACTTCTTTTTCTGTAGCATGAGGGCGCAAAGGGAATTTTTTGTACTTTTGCGGCCATAATGAAAAACATCAGAAATTTTTGCATCATAGCCCACATCGACCACGGTAAATCGACCTTGGCCGATAGGCTTTTGGAACTGACCCATACGCTCAACGACAAGGAATTGGTCGACCAGGTTTTAGACGACATGGACCTCGAGCGCGAGCGCGGCATCACCATCAAGAGCCACGCCATCCAGATGAAATACAATTACAAGGGCGAGGAATATACCCTTAACCTTATCGATACTCCCGGCCACGTCGACTTCTCCTACGAGGTGTCGCGTAGCATAGCTGCTTGTGAAGGCGCTTTGTTGGTGGTAGATGCCACCCAAGGCATTCAGGCCCAAACGATTGCTAACCTTTATTCAGCGCTCGAACACGACCTCGAAATCATCCCTGTGATGAACAAAATCGACATGGAAAGTGCCATGATCGACAATGTGGAGGACCAGATGGTGGATCTTTTGGGTTGCGACCCGAGCGAGATTCTGAAGGTCAGTGCCCGCACGGGGGAAGGTGTGCCTGCCGTGTTGGATGCCATCGTGGAGCGCATTCCTTGCCCGAAAGGCGACCCTGAAGCACCGCTCCAAGCCTTGATTTTCGACTCGGTGTTCAACTCATTCCGCGGCATCATCGCTTATTTCCGCATCATGAACGGCACGATGCACACCAATGACTTGGTGAAGTTTTTTGCCACAGGCAAGGAATACCATGCCGACGAGATTGGCGTGCTGCAACTGAAGCAAGTGCCTAAGAATGAGCTTTCTGCGGGCAATGTGGGCTACATCATTTCGGGTATCAAGACCTCAAAAGAGGTCAAGGTGGGCGACACCATCACGCATGTCGAACGTCCCTGCGCCGAACCTGTGGCGGGCTTCGAGAACGTGAAACCCATGCTGTTTGCGGGTATCTATCCCGTTGATGCCGATGACTATGAGGAGCTGCGTGCTTCGTTGGAGAAGCTGCAACTCAACGATGCTTCCCTCGTTTGGGAACCTGAATCGTCTGCGGCATTGGGCTTCGGCTTCCGCTGTGGCTTCTTGGGTCTCTTGCACATGGAAATCGTGCAGGAACGCCTCGACCGTGAGTTCGACATGGACGTCATCACCACAGTGCCGAATGTCTCGTTCAAATGCTTCAAGACCGACGGAGAGATGATTGAGGTGCACAACCCCAGCGGCTTGCCCGAGGTGACAAAAATCGACCATATCGAAGAACCCTACATTCTCGCGCAAATCATTTCGAAGAACGACTTCACAGGCCAGATTATGACGTTGTGCATCGACCGACGCGGTGTGCTGAAAAACCAGGTCTACCTCTCCACCGACCGTGTGGAGCTGACCTTCCAG
>DAIOUZ010000200.1:0-5802 GCA_036759285.1 Candidatus Limiplasma sp.
AGGTTCGCCATCGTCGCTTGAGCGGAAGGTTTTCTTGTCGGGACCGATCATGTAAGCATAGCAATGGTGCCGCGCATCGAAATATTTCTTCTTTACGGACGCGACAGCCTCTTTGGCTTCGTCTTCGCTCATCACGATGAAGGTCTCGGCGATGAACTTGCTGCCTTTTTCCTTGTAAAGGCCGTCGCCGCGGGTGGCAAGCATATTAGGCTGACTACGCCGATGTTGTAAACTGGGAAGAGCACCACGTTGTCGAAACAGCGCATAGCGTGATAGACACAATAGGTCGAGAAGAAGTTGATGACACCCAGACCGATGCCGCCGAGGGCACTTTTCCATTGCCATTTCGACTTGCCGCGGATGAGGTCGAAGACGACGAGGGCAATGCCGAAAAGCAAGGCGATGAAGTAAATAAAGGCAATCATGAAACTCATGTTGTCGCCTTGATTGCGCTGCTCGGTGAGTTTCATCAGAATGTCACCAGTGCCCGTCCCGAAAAAGATTAAAATAGGTAATAACCAGTTGATTTTGTTGGTTTTGTCGGATTGGTTTTTTCCACCTACCACCAACACCAACGCCACCAAAGCCAGTACGATGCCCATCGTCGCGACGAAATTCAGCTTCTCACTGAACAATACCACACCTGCTAAAGTGGGCAACACTACGGACAATTTGCTCGACAGCGAGGTGACCGTCACACCAGAGCGTTGGGTGGAGGCAGTCATCAGAACGTATGTGAAGATGAACCAAAAACCTGTCAGCAATGAAAGGCTAAACCATGGCTCGCCAACCAACTGGGCAGGAGTGTCGAACTGTTTGCACATCAGGAAACCCGTTCCTGCCGCGAAGACATAGTTCCACATCAACGCCTGATGGTTGTCCAAATGGAAACGCTCGAAGAGCCGCATCGCGACGAAAACACCCGTAGAGAATACTATGGCGAGAATCAAATAAATCATAATCGTAGGGGCGGACCCGCGTGTCCGCCCTGATGAATCATTCGGCAAAAATACGGAGATTTTGCGTATCTTTGCCCCATGATTGGATTTAATTTGCAGAAGACAAAACGGCATTTCACAGAGTTGTTGGCCGAGAAGTTCCCCCAGCGTGAGGCGGAACAGCTGATGCGTATCCTTTTGGAAGACCTCTTCGGCATCGATTGGAACCAACAGTTGATGAATCCTGATTTGCGAATCGATGAGCATCAGCATTATCAGTTGAGTGAAGCCGTGAAGCGTCTGCTTTCGGGCGAGCCAGTGCAGTATGTGACGGGCATGGCACGTTTCTGTGACCTATTAATAAAGGTGTCGCCAGCGGTGCTCATCCCTCGCCCCGAGACAGAAGAATTGGTTCAGAAAATATGTACAGCTTGCCTCCCATGTCATTCCTGCGAGGTATCTGCAGCCATGTCATTCCAACGTGGGTATGCGCGGGAGAGGGAATCTATGGCTGCGGAATCTATGGAAGGCGTCTCAAAGAAGTTCCGCATTTGGGACATCGGCACAGGCTCGGGCTGTATCGCCATTGCCTTGGCCAAACAATTCCCCAATGCCGAAGTCATCGCCTTCGATGTCTCGGAAGAAGCCCTGAAAATCGCCAAAGAGAACGCCGAAAGCAATGGCGTCAATGTCACCTTCGTGCAAGATGATGTATTGAATCCACAATCCGACTTCTTCAACCAACCTGTCGATTTAGTAGTGAGCAATCCGCCTTATGTCTGTGACAGTGAGCGCGCTTCAATGGAAGCCAATGTCCTTGACTGGGAGCCTGAAAATGCGCTCTTCGTCCCCGACGACAACCCATTGCGGTTTTATAGACAAATTCTAAGTCTTGCCAAAAACCAAATGACCCCCGGCGGTCAAGTCTGGTTCGAAATCAACGAACAGATGGGGGAGAAGATGCTGCTCTTATGCCAAAAAATGGGCTTTGTTGAAGCGGAAATCTTGGTTGATTTTGCGGGGAAACCTAGGTTTTGTCGAGCCATAAACTAAAAAGTCGTATTTTTGCAGCGCGATTCAGGCAGACTGTCGCGGGTCGGGAAAGCCGGCGCGAGGAAAGTCGGGACAGCACAGAGCACCATACTTCTTAACAGGAAGGTGTCCGCAAGGGCAACAGCAAGTGCCACAGAAACATACCGCCTTTAGGGGTAAGGGTGAAAACGCGAGGTAAGAGCTCACGCATCGGGTGGCGACATTCCGATGAGGTAAACCTTATGGGCTGCAAGTCCAAGTATAGAGACAAGGCTCCTTCGGGAGCGAGAGGGCTGCTCGTCCGTCGTCTCAGGGTAGGGCGCTTGAGCCTGCGGGCGACCGCAGGTCTAGAGAAATGACAGTCGCCCCGCAAGGGGAACAGAATCCCGCTTATTCGCCTGAGTCGTTGCTATACGAGGAGTTCCACAATCGTGGAGCTCCTTTGTCATTTGATTCTATCCCTTCCAAACAACGCCCCAATCCATTGCCGATTGAGCCGTGAGATATTCTGCCGTTTGATGAGTTTCGGGCATTCGGCCTCGCAAGCGTATGTGTTGGTGCAATTGCCGAAACCCAACTCATCCATCTTTGCAACCATTTTCTTGACACGGTCGGCGGCCTCGATTTGGCCTTGCGGCAATAAAGCCAAATGACTTATCTTGGCACCAACAAACAACATGGCACTGGCATTCTTGCAAGCCGCCACGCAAGCCCCGCAACCGATACAAGATGCCGCGTCCATGGCCATGTCGGCTTTATGTTTCGGGATGGGAATGGTATTGGCATCAGGCACGCCACCCGTGGTGGTGCTGATGTAGCCTCCCGCTTGGATGATTTTGTCAAAGGCTGAGCGGTCAACCACGAGGTCGCGGATGACAGGGAAGGCCTTGGCGCGCCAGGGTTCAATCCAAATGTCGTCGCCGTCCTTGAACTTGCGCATGTGGAGCTGGCAGGTGGTGATGCCGTCGTCGTTGCCATGAGGACGACCGTTGATATACAATCCGCACATGCCGCAGATGCCCTCGCGGCAGTCGTTGTCGAAGCACAAGGGATGCGCGATGCGGTCGTTGATGAGCCGCTCGTTCAAGATGTCGAGCATCTCAAGGAAAGAACAGTCCGACGAGATATTGTCGATGGGATAGGTCTCGAAATGGCCCTTGGCGCGGGCATTTTCCTGTCTCCAAATATGTAGTGTAAAATTCATGTTCCGTTGGTAGGGGCAGACCCACGTGTCTGCCCATTATTTTATTGGTTATTTATAATTTCGCGTTGCGATTTGAATATGTTCGTAATTGAGCGGCTCCTTCTCCATCGTTTCAGGCAGTCCGTGGCCATGGTATTTCCATGCCGCCACATACATGAAATGCTCGTCGTCGCGGAGGGTCTCACCGTCAGCGGTCTGGTGCTCGTTGCGGAAATGGCCACCACAGGATTCTTCGCGGTGCAAGGCATCAGCAATCACGAGTTGTGCCAATTCAAAATAGTCCTCCAATCGGCAGGCTTTCTCTAATTCGGGGTTGAACTCGTTGGCCGTTCCGGGAATCAATACGTATTTCCAGAACAGGGTTTCCAACTCGGTAACCAATTCCTTGGCTTTGGCAAGACTCTCCGTACTACGCTCCATGCCGCAGTATTCCCACATGATTTTTCCAAGACGTTTATGCAAATCATCAACTGTATAAAATTTAGGCCTCGCTTTTGTGGACTTTTGTAGTTGCGAACGATATGCCTGCTCGCTCATCAAACGGTTAATGCGTTGCTGCACAGCCTCTTCTGCCGCATCAAATTCAGGTGTAGTCGCTGAAATCTTGCCCACATTAATCTGGTCAGCAAGATAGTTCTGCAAGGTGTAAGGCAATACGAAATAACCGTCAGCCAGTCCCTGCATCAGGGCGGAGGCACCGAGGCGGTTGGCACCATGGTCACTGAAGTTGGCTTCGCCCGCAGCGAAGAGTCCTGGGATGGTGGTTTGCAACTCGTAATCCACCCAAAGGCCACCCATAGTATAGTGGATGGCAGGGTAGATCATCATCGGGGTCTCGTAGGGGTTATCGTCCGTAATCTTTTGGTACATCTGGAAAAGGTTGCCGTACTTCTCTTCGATGGCGTTTTTCCCCAAACGACGGATGGCATCGGCAAAGTCGAGGTAGACGGCATAGCCTGTGCCTACACCGTAGCCAGCATCGCAGCGTTCTTTGGCGGCGCGACTGGCCACATCGCGCGGAACGAGGTTACCGAAAGCGGGATAACGGCGTTCCAGATAGTAATCGCGGTTTTCTTCGGGTATCTCGGTGGGTTTCAGCTTGCCTGCACGGATGGCCTCGGCGTCTTCCTTTTTCTTGGGTACCCAAATGCGGCCGTCGTTACGGAGGCTTTCGCTCATCAGCGTGAGTTTGGACTGATAGTCACCGTGGACAGGGATGCAGGTCGGGTGAATCTGCACGTAGCAGGGATTGGCGAAGGCTGCACCTTTACGGTGACACACCCAGGCCGCACTACCGTTGCTATTCATGGCATTGGTGGAGAGGTAATAGAGATTGCCGTAGCCACCAGTAGCCAACACCACAGCATGAGCAGCATAGCGTTCCAAGTCGCCAGTGACCAGGTTACGGACGATGATGCCACGGGCACGACCATCCACTATGACCAAATCCATCATTTCACGGCGTTCGTGAAGTTTCACCGTACCACGGGCAATCTCACGGCTCAAGGCACCGTAGGCACCGAGCAAAAGTTGTTGTCCCGTCTGGCCTTTGGCATAAAAGGTTCGGCTGACTTGTGCGCCACCGAAAGAACGATTATCCAACAATCCGCCATAATCGCGGGCAAAAGGCACACCTTGTGCCACACATTGGTCGATGATAGCACCACTGACTTCTGCCAAACGGTACACATTGGCCTCGCGAGCACGGTAGTCGCCACCCTTGATGGTATCACGGAACAAACGTTCCACACTATCACCGTCGTTTTGGTAGTTTTTGGCCGCATTGATGCCACCTTGGGCAGCGATACTATGGGCACGGCGTGGTGAGTCTTGGATGCAGAAAATGTCCACATTGAAGCCCAAGGCACCCAACGAGGCGGCTGCTGAGGCTCCAGCCAAGCCCGTGCCGACCACGATGATGTCAAGCTTGCGCTTGTTGGCGGGATTCACCAGTTTCTGTGAGGTTTTGTAGTTGGTCCATTTCTCGGCGAGTGGACCAGCGGGTATTTTGGAGTCTAATTTCATAAGTACATGAGCAAATTCAGTTTATATAATATCAACATCGAAAAACACGAAAACACAGAAATTCTATTTTTGATTCTTTCGTTTCTTTCGATGTTCCATGAAAAGACATATCAAGCGGCTTGAAGGAATGTGACGATAACAACGACAGCAAACATCAGGCAGACGACCGTGGCATAGATGATGCCGATAATCTCGAGAGCCTTACCGTATTTATAATTGTAGAGGCCTAAAGTCTGGAACATGGCCGCAAAACCGTGGCGCATGTGGAACCAAACCACCACAAAGAATATCAAATATGCAATGGCGATGTGCGGTACTTGGAACTTCTCGCGCGCCTGCTCATAGAAGTTGAGATTGCCGTCCACGAGACCGATTTTAACGAAATAAAAGTCCATGAAATGCGCGATGAGACAGACGATAATGAGGATGCCCGTCCAAACTTGCAGTTTCGATCCGGTGTGCGTCTTGCTGCGCTGGGGCTTGTGGTAGCCAACAGGTCGCGCCTTTTTGTTGGTGATGGCCAACCAAATCGATAGGACGATGTGAAGCAGAAACGTACCTAACAAAATGATTTCAAACACTTTGACGACATAGTTTGTGCCC
>DAIOUZ010000201.1:0-5792 GCA_036759285.1 Candidatus Limiplasma sp.
TTTATGACCAGAATAGTCAGGCTGATTGGGGTTATAATGCAATTAGCAATGGTGGAAACACGGAAAACAGTGGATGGCGTACCTTGACAATAGATGAGTGGAATTACTTATTCAACACACGTCCTACAAACTCTGGTATTCGATATGCAAAAGGCATAGTAAATAATGTGAACGGCGTGATTTTGCTTCCAACCAATTGGTCAGTTTCTACTTACGAATTAAATTATGTAAACAATAGTGGAGTTTTATTTACAGACAACATAATAACAGCTGAAGATTGGACGAACATATTGGAACCTCAAGGTGCTGTTTTCTTACCTGCAGCTGGCACACGCAATGGAGTTTCTATGTATGATGTCGGCAGTGAAGGCACATATTGGTCAGCCTCTTGTTCTTTCAATGGAGGACAAGGTGCGGGGATGTTTAGGTTTTCGTACTATTCCATAAATTTCGGTTCTTTACTTCGTAGCGGTGGATTCTCTGTTCGTTTGGTAAGAGATGATAATCCTTAATTATAAATGAGTTTAAAAATGAAAGAAAAAGAAAACTATGAGAGTCTGTTTGATGAAAACATAGAAGGAAGTTGGGAATTAGATATTCCAAATACTTCTAATGAGGAGTTTCATGATTCTGAAAACGACCAGTATTTAGTGCCAATCTTTGCTAAAGAAAATGATACTATTATCTTTAGAGGAAACGGTGTGATAGTCGGTTCATATTTGGTCACAGCCGCTCATGTGGCACAAACAGAACAGCATGAAAACTATGAAGTAATTTGGTATAAATATGAAGGTGAGTTATTGAGGGTCTCGGATGAGAATGTAGCTCATGATGGTCGCAATGTGGGTGTAATAGAAGGTGATAACGATGATGTAATTATATACAAATTGAAAAATGTAATCGGAAGCTTTGTGTGCAATGGTGAAGAGATTCATGAGTCAATGAAACTACTTGCTTATCCATATACTAACTTTGATGATAAACTGGTAAAAAGTGGCGGAATGTGTAAAATACAATCATTAGAGGTAAGGTCAGGGAAAGAAGATAATCTCATTTGGAAAAACTGCTTCAAAGTTAACTATCCGTTCCGTTGCACTTATGGTAATAGCGGAAGTGCTGTGTTTGTAAAGAATGTTCTATACGGAATACTTATTGAGAGATATGATATAGGTGAAGGTGCTTTCGGAAAAGTAATAGATGCAAGATACATCAAAAATATTATTGAAAAGTACGAATTAGAGCAATTACAAGAGGGTTGAGAATTCCTATTTGGCGATTTACAATCTATCCAACCCGAATATAACCCTTCTTAACCCCGTCCTTCCGAATTTGCAATTCGGAAGGCCTGAATATCAGCATTTTCAATGCGCAAATGAATAATGCGGCTGCCGTGGTACGACAGCCCTACAGCCCGGAAAGGATGGTGTAGGGCTGTCACAAGGTTGCTGAGCCTGTCGAAGCATTGTAGCAGCCACTTTGTTTATGATTGTCACGGCCGCTTTGTTCCGACAATAACACTCAAAAGTGTCCATATCTCAACAAAAATTCAAGTTATGGACACTTTTAGGACTTTTTAGGATCAGGAATAAAATGAAAATCTCTCCTTTTCTGCTGAATTTCAAGCAGTAATCACATCAGAAACTCTCTTCGAAAAATAGAAAAAAGTGTCTATACTCAGCGGAATCTATCAAATTTTTCCACTTTCCGCTGAGTATAGACATATTTTTTCATACCTTTGCAGACGAAAAACACTATTATTATGCTTATTGGAAGAGAGAAAGAACAACAACGCCTGCTTCAAGCTGTCGACGAAGAAGACTCGATGTTTGTGGCAGTTTATGGCCGTCGCCGTGTCGGAAAAACCTACTTGATACGCGAAACATTCGACAATAGTTTTACCTTCTACCATACTGGACTGGCCAAGTCTCCTATGAAGAAACAACTCGCCGCATGGCGCCTTTCCCTGCGCGAGTATGGGCTCAAAAAAGCTACCCTGCCTCACACATGGCTCGATGCTTTCGAAGCTCTAAAAGAGATCATACGCCAGTCAACGGAATCCAAAAAAATCATATTCATCGATGAGCTTCCTTGGATGGATACTCAGCGTTCTGGGTTTATTCCCGCACTCGAGAACTTCTGGAACGGATGGGCGTCGGCTCGTAAGGACATGGTGCTTATCGTTTGTGGCAGTGCCACCTCTTGGATTATCAAGAAAATACTAAAAAACAAAGGAGGTCTGCATAACCGTGTCAATACAAAGATTCATCTTCAACCTTTTACGCTCAACGAATGCGAGCGGTATGCCACCCACCGCAAACTTGGTATGAACCGCCGACAACTTATGGAGTGTTACATGATTATGGGTGGCATCCCTTATTATTGGTCAAAACTCGAGCGCAGCTTTAGTCTTGCCCAGAATATCGACAATCTTTTTTTTAATCCCGATGGGGAACTCCACGATGAATTTGATGCACTCTACGCTTCGCTGTTCAAAAACCCCGACCCTTACATTACCGTCGTTCAGACTTTAGGCAGCAAACGTATCGGCATGACCCGTGATGAAATCATCAGCGAGGCACATCTCCAAGACAACGGACGGCTTTCCGAGATACTGCAAGACCTCGAAGCTTGCGGCTTTGTCAGAAAGTACACCAACTTCGGGCTGAAAATAAAAAGTGCTGTCTTCCAACTCATCGACTCTTACACACTCTTCTATTATCGTTTCATACAACAGAACACTGGCGGCGATGAGTATTTTTGGTCGCGTCAGACGGGTTCGCCAATCTATTACAACTGGTGCGGACTCGCTTTTGAGCGTGTTTGTCTTCTGCATGTCACTCAGATTAAGAAAGCTCTCAGTATTTTCGGTACCATCAGCCGTGTGTGCTCGTGGTATCGGCCAGGCACCTCTGAAAGAAAAGGTGCGCAGATAGATTTGCTTATTGATCGCGATGACAATGTTATCGACATCTGCGAGATGAAGTACACCAAACAACCATACGAAATGACCTCTGAGGAAGAACAGAAAGTCCAGAATCGGCGTTCCCGCCTCATTGCCGAGACTGGCACCGACAAAGCTGTCCATCTTATCCTTGTTTCAGCCAGTGGTGTGAAGCCAAATCCATATTCTGATGAATTTCAAGCAGTAATCACTTCAGAATCACTTTTTGAAAAATAAAAAATATGCCTATACTCAGCGGAATCTATCAAATTTTTCCACTTTCCGCTGAGTATAGGCACTTTTTACGGAACCATTTATCGTTTTCAGAACTTCAATTGGCTGAATTTACTATCTATCTTCACGCATTACGCTGTGACTTCGCGCTAAGTTCCCTGCTAATCCAAATAGCAAACGGCAACGAGGTCAAGAAGGTGCAGATGTCAGCGACGGCTTGGGCGGCTTCGAGGCCTGTGATGCCCCAAAGCCACGACATGATGAAGACCGCAGGCAGAAAATACAAGCCCTGACGGCACATTGAGAGCAAGGTGGCTTGCCAGGTGTAGCCGATGTTTTGGAACAGCATGTTGGTCGCAGTGCACATACCCATCAGCGGGAAAGCGATGCACTGCCAGCGCAAAGCTTGACTACCCACGCGGATGAGCTCGGGGTCTTCGCCACGGAACCAAGAGATGATGTCGGGCGCGAAGATGTAGACCACCGTGCCCAAAACAATCAGAAATGCCGTGGTGATTGTAATGCAAAACATATAGCTCTCCTTGACACGTGCATAGAGTTTTGCGCCGTAGTTATAGCCGCACACAGGTTGGAAGCCTTGCCCAAACCCGATGACGATGGCGAAACAGAACAAGGTGATGCGCGAAACTATGGTAAAAGCGGCCACGGAAGAAGCTTCGTTGCCAGGCAAGGCATAATGCACCGCCATGCGATTGAGGCTGATGGTGGCCACGACCGACAAAGCCTGTCGCGCCAAGGAAGGCAAGCCGCCTCGCGTGATTTCCTTGTAATAATAGAAGGAGGGGGAAAAGTTCTTGAATTTGATATGCACATTGCCAGGTTGCGAGGTGCCCCAAAGCAGCACGCACCAACCGAAGCATTGGCTTACCGCCGTAGCCAAAGAAGCCCCGCTGACACCCATATCGAGCACGAAAATGAAAATCGGGTCAAGGATGATGTTGAGGATGGCACCCGAAGCAATGCCAATCATGCCAAAACGCGCGTTGCCTTGCAAACGTAGTTGGTTGTTGAGTGTCAAGGACGACATCATGAAAGGCGTGGCAAGGAGGATGAAACGCAGGTAGTTGTTAGCGTAGGGCAAGATGGTGTCAGTGGCACCCATGGCCCGCGACAAGGGCGAGATAAATAACAGACAACTCCAACCCACGATGGCACCTACAATCAATGGCGTGAAGAATCCTGTGGCGGCCATGCGCCCTGCATTTTGTCCCTGCTTGGCACCCAAGGCACGCGAAATGTAGTTGCCCGAGCCGTGCCCGAAGAAGAAACCGCAGGCATTAATAAAAGCCATGTAGGCAAACGAAACGCCCACACCTGCCACGGCCTCGGTGCTCAGATGCCCCACATAAAACGAGTCCACCATATTATAGATGGTGGTTACAAGCATGCTGATGATGGTGGGCACGGCCAATTTGAGAATCAGCCGCTTGACGGGTTGCTCCGTCATCATCTTATACCGTTCGTTGATTTTCCGCTCGTCGTTGATGTTGGACATGATCTGAACAATTCGGATGCAAAGATAACCCTTTTTGTGTCACTTTGTCACTCCGACTGACAAATCCCTGCCATTTTCCACTTTGGCACGAATTATGACAAACTTTCGCCGTCCGTTAAAAAGGACACGCTTTGCGTCACTGCGAGGCACGAAGCAGTCTAGATAAACAACCTAAACACTGGATTGCTTCGTCGTTCCTCCTCGCAATGACGCGAAGCGACAACAGTTTGACAATACAACAACAAACAATTAAACATAACACATTATGGCAAAATTAGCAATCAAACCTCTGGCCGACCGCGTGGTCATCGAGCCCGCCGCCGCCGAACAGAAAACCGCTAGCGGTATCATCATCCCCGACACCGCCAAAGAGAAACCCCAACAAGGTAAAGTAGTCGCCGTAGGTCCCGGCACCAAGGACAACGCCATGACCCTGAAGGTCGGCGACAATGTCATCTATGGCAAATATGCCGGCACCGAGTTCCACCTCGACGGCAAAGATTATATGATCATGCGTGAATCTGATGTGATCGCTATCATCTAAATATAACGGCCCTTCGACAAGCTCAGGGACCTGCAAAAGCTAAGGTCGTTGAGCCTGTCGAAACGCCGACATAATTTAAATCTTTAAATCTTGAATCTTTAAATCCAAAATAACTATGGCAAAAGACATTCTTTTCAATATCGAATCGCGCGACGGCCTGAAGAAAGGCGTCGATGCATTGTCAAACGCAGTGAAGGTGACCCTCGGCCCCAAAGGCCGTAACGTGGTCATCGAAAAGTCGTATGGCGCTCCCCAGATCACCAAGGACGGTGTGACGGTCGCCAAGGAAATCGAACTCAACGACCCCGTCGAGAACATGGGTGCCCAGTTGGTGAAGGAAGTCGCTTCCAAGACCAACGACCTCGCTGGTGATGGTACCACCACTGCCACCGTGCTGGCTCAGAGCATCGTGGCCACGGGTCTAAAAAACGTCACCGCTGGTGCCAACCCGCTTGACCTGAAGCGTGGTATTGACAAGGCTGTTGCCGCTGTGGTCGCATCACTGAAGAAAATGTCGGTGAAGGTCGATGGCGACAATGAGAAGATAAAGCAAGTGG
>DAIOUZ010000202.1:0-5752 GCA_036759285.1 Candidatus Limiplasma sp.
GGATGCTCTTTGATTGTTTATGTCACTATTCAACTGTCGGTAGGTAATATTGTCAATTGCTCCTACCTCACGTACAAAGACCAGAGACAGTCTTTGTTCATCGTTCAGAGAATAGTTGGCATAGGATGCGAGCCATTGGAGGGTCTCTTTATCCAACAAATGGTGCAATAGTAGGCGGGCGGTAAACTGATTGGCGGAGCGATTGGATTCAAAAGTGGGAGGCATCAGCCCAGCCTTCTTCATGTGTCCACGCATAGACCTGATACCAGAGCCTTTGGTTTCTGCCAAATTGGTATCGTGGAATATGGTGCTGATAAATGGGTTGCGCTGTACCGACCCGGGTTCACCAAGTGTTTCGGGTGATTTTAAAGAAAAACCAGGATTGATTACTTCCAAGCGATTGGAGTATCTGATAATCTGGATAGGTTGGTTAAGGCGAAATGAGCAATGGATGAAAGCATTGACCAACACCTCGCGAAGGACATCATCGGGCAGGTCGATGGGGGTGTTGGCTTGCAGCCTGCCTTTTGGAAGTTCAAAGCCTTTGGGCAAATCGTCTTTGACAGCATTAAGAGCACGGTTGACTAACAAGATAAGCGGTCCGCGCATATCAATCGTAGCCTCAAATCGCTTGTCAGGATCTTCAATCCATCTGTTTCCTGGCACTCGAATATAGTCAACTCTTAATGCTGGCAGCAAACGACGCAACGACATAGACTTGCCAAACACTACAAGGCCCGTATAAGTCAATAGATACTCTCCGTTTTTCTCTTTTTCACACGCCCTTAACGCCAAGAGAAGATCTTTGTCGTTATAGGACAATTCCTCAGCATTAGGATTAACCCGTGCTCGCAGTTTACGGTAATGAGCAACTGCATTCTCGTCTATATCATCGAGGGTCGCTCCTTTGACAACGGTACTGTCGAAACTCTCTGCCGAGGAATAGAACACTCGCATATCGTCTTCCGTGCATTTCTGGTCGGAAGACCCCACTTGACGGAATGCCCCGCTTGGGAGTCCTCTGTTCAAAAAATATACTGGTTTTTGGGAATCAGGCAGCTCATCTATTTTCACAACAATCACTGTCTTCTCGTCAACAACCTCGATCTCAACCTGAGGCCGAATGTGCATGTTCATCATCGAACTGCACTTAGAGATAAGGTCTTTCTGGACTTTATCTGGATTATCTATATTCTCTGGCTCATAAACAGGCAGTCCATCGCGAAAACCAGTCCGAACCGCACCTAACAATAGGTATCCTCCACCCAAATTGGGTTCGTTGGCAAAAGTACATACAGTTTCCATGATGCCCTTGTCTATCTCTGAGGCTTTCTTGGCTTCTATCCTGACATTTTCGTCAATAGAATTGAGCTGTTCAAATAATTCCTGTGCTGTTTTCATTGTAATTCCTCCGCTAAGATGATAGATTCCTCACCGTCGTCAACGTGGTTGTACGTCTCGATGATACGGGAAATGTAGTAATTGTCGATTTGCTCAGGTAGTTTTGCATACTCCGATGGTTTGAGTTTGTTAATGAAGCGGAGTTCGTATCCGGCAAGGCCATCGTTCTCGATTACCTTCTTCAAGTCTTTCAGATAGTCGGTAGGCAACGCTTTTTTAGCCATCATCACCTTAATCTTCTGCAGGGCTTCGATGCGTTGCTTTTCGTTTTTATCCTGGCTGTCGGATTGGAAAAGATGCGACTTAGTGGTTTGATAGATGCTGTCGAAGGAATTGGACAGAGGTTTGGGTTCTTCGGATGGAAGAGCTTCAAACAAACCGATGGCCTCTTCCGCAGTCAGTTGATGGATGCTACCGTCGTTGTTGCCAATTTTGAACACAAAGTCATCGCCCTTTTTGCCAAACAGCAACACACCTTTGTTTGGTTTGTCAACAGAGCGTCCCGTTTTTGCACGGTGAGGCATCTGCATAGCCTCATCATAATCTGGTGTGCCTTTCATCGAGTTGAGGAACGTCAAATAACGGTTGTCCCAAGATGGCTCTTCGCTGGCTGCACTTTCGCGACGATATTGTTCGAGGAAGTATGACTGGATTTCCTCGTCTTTGGGAAGTAATTATAGATGAATAGTTGGTCAAACACTTTTTTGTTCACTCGGTTAATGCGGCCGATACGCTGAATGACACGAGTGGGGTTGTAGGGAATATCATAGTTGATGATGGTGCCTGCACGGTGTAGATTGTATCCTTCGGAAATGGCGTCGGTTGCCACAAGGATTTTATAGTCGTCCTTCTGGAACGCCTTCTTTTCTCCGGCATTGAAGTTGGCGTTGATGATGGCTTTGTTTGCCGTGTTGGCATCGGCAGAGGTGTATTTGAATATGGGGAGGCCAAAGGACTGCAGCGCTTGTCCCAGATAGTCGGCAGTGTCGGCAAACTCGGTGAAGACTATGATTTTGCGTTTGGGCTCTTCAGTGATCTGTTTGGTAAGGATTTGTTTGAACGAGTCAAGTTTGGGGTCGATTGCAATATGCTGGTCTTTGCCAAACCATTGTTCGAGAATGTTTTCCAGTAGATTCTTGTCAGCATTGATGTCTGCGATAAACTCTTCTTTTTTTAGGTATTTCGATTCAATCTCAAAGAAGCCTCCACATCAGGAAGATTGCCTTTCTTGTAGATGGGAACCTTATCGGTGGTTTCAATCCATTTTAGTATATGCTTGGATGACTCAATCATGTATTCCAAAGACTTGCGGAATGCATACTCGGAGCTCTCGAAACGGCGCACTAACAAACGGCGCATGAATTTGGCCACGTTGGCTTGTCGACCTAACAGGAGGTTGAGTTCTACGCCTGTTTTCTCTTCCAGCTTTTTTGCCAATTCCGGTACCAACTCTTCTTTCAAATACAACACAGGAGAATATCGTGCAGCCTTGAAACGATAGGGGCCATCATGAACAGTCTCATCAACAGCACTGATTCTGTTTAATGTGGATAGGTACAAGTCTTTCAGGCCGCTCAGGTCGTATTCCAATTCTACAGGGTCGTTGGGAATAACCAATTGGATGTTCTGTTGACGGAGATCTTCGGCATACTCAGGGATTTCCTGCAAGTCGATGCGGGAGCGCCGAATCACCAAAGGTGCAATGATAGAACGAATCTCTTTTGCAATTCTTTCGGCCTCGGCTTTTGCCTCTTTGTCTGAGATACGTTTGTCGCGTTGATCTTTTTGTAGTTGTTTGTATTTGCTAATCAGCTCTTTGAATTTGGCTCCCAGATTCTCTACCGTCTTTAATGTCGACTTTGTAGGTATCTGGAATAGTTTCACCATTGCGTAGATATCATCAGGCCGGTTGTTGAAGGGTGTGGCGGTAAGTAGCATCACTTTATTCCCCGAACAAAGTTGGTGAAGGATGGCATAGTCTCGGGTGTATTCATTGCGATAGCGGTGTGCCTCATCAACGATTACCAAGTAGTTTTCTGTATCCTTGACAATATGCTCGTAGTAAGTAAGAGCTTCGTCAAGTTTTCCTGACGAGAAAACCGTAATATTTCCACTGCTCTTCCAAGTGTGGCGGGCAGACGACAATGGATCTAAAGCGTAAATTGCGTGCAACAGTAGAAGCGATAATGCTTTTGCCAAGGCCCACAACATCCGAGACTATAACACCATTATGATTTCTGATGGCATTTATGGCCATCTGTACGGCATCGGTCTGATATTTCAGATTGGAGAAACGGCCATCGGTGATGTCGTAAGGGGTCATTATATTGTCAACTGTCGGAATGGTGAAGTATTCTTTCAGCACACGCAAATACATCAAGTATGGGCTGAAAAGTCGGTCGTACCAAATCTTTTTGATGACCTTTATATCAAAATCCGGAATAGTCTCTTTGTCGGCAATGACAACTGAACTTTCCCATAGCTCGTTGAATATGGCTGATGCGTCTATGTGGGATTGCTTGTCGTTGAAGCGAGCGTTTATTTCCGTCCTACCAGAGAGGCCTTCGTATGAGAGGTTGCTGGAACCGGTTATTACAGCGCCAGGGAGCTCTCCGTTCTCGCTAACTTCATCTCGATAATCGAATATATAGAGTTTTGCATGACAGGGGTCTTCTGTCTTACGTATTTCAAGAGAGCCGTCTTTTAGTTTGTTGTAGAAAAGAGCAAAGCTGCCAAGTTTTGTTTGGTTGTCAAAAAAGTCCGTATCGTTGAACAGTCGCACAAAGTTATCATAATATTCTTCCTTGATTTGAGTGCGTGATTTGTTCGCATTCGTCAGGGATTCCATTTCTCGTAGATTCTTAGTGATTGTGGTGTCAATATCAAGTCCGACAAGAATCCTTACGCTTTTATCTTGAAGGTTTTCTGAGATTAGCTTATATCCAGAAAAGTAGAAATACCCAACCAAAATATCAACAGCAATGCTTTTGGGTAAAATACCGTTGATGATTTCGGATAGTAGTTTGTTTTGATTTGTGATGAAGCTATTCTGTTCCATACAATGGACACTCTCTTTTACATTATTATGAGACTGCAAAGATACTCATTTTTTTTGGATTGGCATAATATTATTTTGCAAAACAGTTGGGTTAGTTGTTGATAATGCAGAAAGGGTACCAAAGTGAAGAATCATAATTTGTGACCGAGAACGGTCACGAATTAAATGTTTTTTGGATTCTGGCTTCGCCGTAAAAGGCGCAGATATCAGCGGCGAGGATGTTGAGGTTGTGGAAGCGGCTGTAGTCGCTGTCGGCGGGAGCACCTGAGACTCCGCCCATCGTATCGATATTCCAAGGGGCTAATATCAGCAGATGCCCCTGAAGGCAGGCCTCGAAACGCCGGCGTTCGGGTTTCCAATAGGGGCCGATGGGCTCTTTCTGTAGGTGAATAAGGGGGTAACCCTTTTCCAAGCATTCATTTTTCATAAGCTGTTCGCCACGCGAGATGCCAGGAGTGACGAGAACGGTTTGCCCATTGAGCAAGGCCTCCTCCCATTCGGCATGTTGGCGGGCATAGTCGTCGGTGGTCTCGTAGGGCAGATGGCTGACGGGATGTCGACGGTGACACTGCACCTGCAGTTTGCGAGCCCATCGTAGAAGGAAGAGGTTTCCGAAAGCACCGTAGTCGCGCTGTCCTATCGTCACATGGAGGCACCGTTGCATAACGTTGGGGAAACGACGGCGAAGGAGGGCGCGACGGGGATTGTCGTTAACATAGGCTATCATTGCCTCGCGGTGACGGTTGTCGAGACAGATGGTGTCGTCGTAATTATCGTCGAAGAGGGGTTGCTGTTGTCGACTCACAAGAGTATAGTACTCCTGTCGCTGTTTTTTTGAGAGGTTGCGGATGAGGGAGCCTTCGTCGGGGTGGTCACGAATCTTCTGGAGGAGCCATGCTGGGGCATTGTTACCAATGGTGTTGACCGAAATTGGTCGGGAGGTTGAGGGGGGTAAGCCTTGCAACTGTTGCCAACGACTTGTGCAAAAAGCTTTGAAGGCTTGAATGATGTCGCCTAAGTTCCATGTCATGGGCTCCAGAACCTCAATGACTCCATGGAAATGGGCGGGCATGCAGACACAGGCGTGTACTGCTACCTGATTGCCGTGGGTGGCTTGTATGACGGGTGTTTGTTGCCATGCTTGCTGTATCTCTTTGCCGAGGGGGGGGAGAAATAGAGCTTCGTGGCCGAGAACGGCCACTGGGGCGTGGTTATATTCGTGGCCGAGAACGGCCACTGGATTATGACTGGCCTCGTGACCGAAATCGGTCGCGAAATGGGAGAGCAGGTGAG
>DAIOUZ010000203.1:0-5732 GCA_036759285.1 Candidatus Limiplasma sp.
AACCGCTTACCGTGCCGTTTTTGGTCAGCTCGGCCATGCTGGCGAAGCGTTCCTCATCGGTCCAGCAGTAGCGGATGGGCTTGGTGCCGCGTTTGATGAGATACAAGGGCGGTGTAGCGCAATAGACATAACCATTCTCGATCAGTTCGCGCATATAGCGGAAGAAGAAGGTCAGAATCAGCGTGGTGATGTGGCTACCGTCGACATCAGCATCGGTCATGATGATGACCTTGTGGTAACGCAGCTTCTCAAGGTTCAAGGCTTTGCTATCCTCCTCGGTACCGATGGTGACGCCCAAAGCGGTGTAGATGTTCTTGATTTCCTCGCTGTCGAACACGCGGTGTTCCATAGCCTTCTCAACGTTCAGGATCTTACCACGCAACGGCAGGATAGCTTGGAAGTTACGGTCACGACCTTGCTTGGCGGAACCGCCTGCAGAGTCACCCTCAACGAGGTAAAGCTCAGTCTTGGCAGGGTCACGCTCGGAGCAGTCGGCCAGCTTGCCTGGCAGGCTGAAGCCCGACAGGGCACCCTTACGCTGCACCTTCTCGCGAGCGTTACGAGCGGCTTGGCGGGCTTGGGCAGCCAAGGTCACCTTATCGAAGATAGTCTTGGCCTCTTTGGGATGCTCCTCCAAATAGTCGGACAGCTGTTGACCCACGATGGAGTTCACAATACCCATTACCTCGTCGTTACCGAGCTTGGTCTTTGTCTGACCCTCGAACTGCGGCTCTGGCACCTTCACCGAGATGACGGCCGTGAGACCTTCGCGGAAGTCGTCGGGCGAAATCTTCACCTTCAGCTTCTCCAGTTTCTCCAACAAGCCACTCTTTTCGGCGTATGCATTGAACGAACGAGTCAAGCCCGAGCGGAAGCCTTGGAGGTGGGTACCACCTTCAATGGTGTTGATATTGTTGACATACGAGTGCAGGTTTTCCTTGTACTCGTTGTTGTACTCCAGAGCAATCTCAACTGGAACGTTGTTCCTCTCGCCAGAAATGAAAATCGGCTCAGGAATAAGTTTCTCGCGATTCGCGTCGAGGTAGGCGATGAAGTCGATGAGACCGTTCTCAGAATAGAAAGTCTCGCTGCGGTATTCGCCGTTTTCCATCTTCTCGCGCTCGTCGGTGAGCACAATGGTAATGCCGTGGTTGAGGTAAGCCAACTCACGCATACGGGTGGCGAGAGTGCTGTAGTCATATTCCGTCGTCTGGAAAATCGAGGGATCGGGCTGGAAGGTGATGCGGGTACCGTTCTTGTCGGTCGTGCCCACCACTTTCACGTCATAAAGAGGCTTACCGTATTCATATTCCTGCATGAAAACCTGGCCTTCGCGGTAGACCTCAGCGGTAAGGTGGGTTGAAAGTGCATTCACGCAGCTGACGCCCACACCGTGCAGACCACCGGAAACCTTATAGGAGCCCTTATCGAATTTACCACCAGCGTGCAACACAGTCAAAACCACTTCCAAGGCCGAGCGATGCTCTTTGGGGTGCATACCCGTGGGAATACCACGACCATTATCCAAAACACTAATGGCATTACCTGGGAGGATGCGGACATCAATCTTGTCGCAATAACCTGCCATGGCTTCGTCGATGGAGTTATCGACAACTTCATATACTAGATGGTGCAAGCCGCGAAAATGGACATCGCCAATATACATAGCCGGACGTTTGCGAACGGCCTCCAAGCCTTCCAGAACTTGAATCTTACTGGCACCATATTCTTCGCTTGCCAATTCTCTTTTTTCTTCTTCAGTCATTTTAAGAATTTTTGCTGTTTTTCAAATAAAGGTGCAAAAATACACAATTTTTCGGCACGTTGCTCAAAAAAGTTGAAAATTTTCTTTTTTATCCAAAACGGCTCTACGAGGCTAAAAATGGGCAAATTTCGGAAACCCTCGAAAAATTGGGCACACGGGAAAAAGAAAAGCCCCATCCAAAAGAAAGGGCTTTTCAAGGCATATAAGGCACTTTTTCGAACCTAAATCAAAGGAAGCTACTTCCACCAATAAATTGCCGCAACATAGAGGTTGACGGAATCTCCTTGTCGGAGACGGGCGTGAAGTAATGCAGGAAGCGCAACAGGCGGTGCGCCTCGGTGTATTCAGGGCAGTTATGCGGCACCGTAGCCAAGATGCTTTCGGCATGGTTGCGCATGACGGCGAACTCCAAGAGATAAGCCGAGTTGAACATCACGTCAGCGTTTTCCTGATAGGGATTGATCCACTTTTCCTCAGCCTCGCACACACTATACCACTGGCTAATGGTTTGACGCGCACTGAATGCACCTTTATTATAATCGCGCACGATACGGCGCAAGAGGCGGTTGTCATCAGTCAGAATGATATTGTGGTCGTCCAAGGCCGTGCTGGTCAAGGTGGAGATGAAGATGCGGAATTTTGTAGACTCGGGGATTTGCTCCGTCAGCATGGGATTCAACGCATGGATGCCTTCCAACAACAAAACAGAACCTTTCTTCAGTTGTAACTTCTTCCCATTGTATTCGCGCATACCTGTAACAAAGTTATACTCAGGCACTTCGATTTCCTTTCCTTTCAGCAGGGAAATCAAATCGCGCTCAAGTGCAGCATGGTCTACGGTCTCGAAATTGTCGAAATCGTATTTGCCATCAGGCAGTTTTGGGGTGTCCTCTCGGTTGACGAAATAGTCGTCCGTCGAGAACGAGATAGGCTTCAGTCCGCAAGCTTTCAGTTGGATGCTGACACGACTACAGAAAGTGGTCTTACCGCTACTACTCGGTCCAGTAATCAGCACCAAACGGACAGGATTCTCGCTGTGATAGCGGCGATTGATCTCCTCGGCAATCTGCACGATTTTCTTTTCCTGCAAGGCCTCGGCCACCTGCACTAACTCACGTGCCATTCCGTTTTGGCAGGCATGGTTGACATCACCTACCGTACTCAACCCCATGATTTCGTTCCATTTTAGGCTTTCCGAAAACACTTCAAAAGTCTTGGGTTGGTCTTGCATCTCAGCCAGACGGTCAGGATGGTTACGGTCAGGGATGCGCACCAAAATACCGTCGCGATAGGCTTCGATGTCCCAAATGTTCAAGTAGCCCGTAGAAGGCACCAGGCGACCATAATAATAGTCCGTTGTGTCATCCAGAGTGTAGTAATCCGTGTAAGCTTTACCACTGGTTTCCAATAGCTTCACCTTATCCTCAAGTCCCAATTTGCTGAAAATGTTGATAGCATCCTCGATGCGGGCCTCATGGCGGTGGAACTGGATGTCGTCGGCCACTATGGTCCTCATCCGTAACCTGAGAGCAGCAATGTCGTTGCCATCGAGTATCTTGCCGTCGCTTTTCTTGATTCGGCAATAAAAACCCTTTGAGATGGGATGCTCCATGTTCAACTTGCTGCCAGGAAAGAGGTCTTGCACAGCCTTGTAGAGCAGGAAACTCAGTGACCGAAAGTACACCAAACGCGCCGTGTGATTTGTCAGGTCGAGGAATTCGACATCGCGGCTGTTGTAGACGCGAAACTTCAACCCCTGTGACACATTGTTGACTTTGGCAGAAACGATGGGGTAAGGCCTGTCAAACTCAAATTCAGGCAGCATCTCAAGCAAGGTCATGCCTTCATTGAACTCCTTGGTGGTCTTCGTATTGACGCAATAGACTTGAATCATAGTTGGATGGTAGTTTTCGGGTTATTCCAATTCTTGGTTTTGAATGCGGTTGATGGCATCGATAGCCAAACGATAGTCGGGTTGGGTAGCAAGGACGTCCTTGTAAATCTCAGTAGCCTGAACATAATCGCCCATCTGCTCCAACACACGGCCTTTATTATACTTGGCATCAAGGTACTTTGGGTTGACCTCCAAGGCCTGATTGAAATACTTCAATGCTTCCTCGTTGTTTTCGAGATACACATAGTTGACGTAGCCTTTGTTGAACAGCACGATGTAATTCTCGGGCCGCAGCATCAGCAAAGTATCATAATGTAACAGGGCCTCCTCTGGCGCGCCGTGGCTTTGCAGATAAAGTGCCAACTCGTAGCGTGCTGTAGGAATGTCGGGGAACTGCTGCTGCGCCTTACGGATATAGTCAAGCGCGTAAGGGGGCTGCTGTACGGCATAGATGCGGCAAATCTGCTCAACGGGGTCGTAAAAACTCGCATCTTGTTCCGCGGCATATTGGAAATTCTTCAGCGCACTGGCCGTATCCTGCTTGGCGGCCATAAAGCACATGCCTTTCACAAAATAGGCTTGCGGATTGTAGGAGGAAAGCTGCAAAGCCTTGTCCACATATCCGACAGCCAGATTGAAGTTCTGTTGCAAAAGGTTCAGCTCGGCGAGTTTCACCAAGGGACGTGCATCCAAAGGATCGATTTCCACAGCACGATTAAGCGTGGAAGCGATATTGTCCTGATCTCCCAAGGCATAATACACATCGGCAAGCAGAAGGTAAGTGTCGATATTATTGGGGTCGAGTTGCAGCGACTTGTTGATGTCGATCATGGCTTGCCCAATCTGCTCGTTGGCGAAATAAGCCTTGGCGCGATTTACATAAAGTCGTGCATCAGTGCTATCCATGGCAATGGAATCTGACAGCAGTTGGATGGCTTCGGTCACCGTGACGGGAGCCTTGGGCTCTTGGGTTGTGTTGTCCGTTTCAGGTTTTGGCGTGTTGTTGCAGGCAAAGAGGGCGAGCAATAGGCCGAGGAATAGGATGGATTTCTTCATTGTTGATTGTTGTTGGGCTAATGGCCTTTAGCCTATGGCCCATGGCTTGCCTTTACATCAGGGCAGCCATAGGCCATGGGCTATTAGCCATAGGCCATTGTTATTCTTCACTCTTCTCTAACGCCTCAAAAATCTTGGCAGTCAATTCGTCGGCAAGTTCGGGGTTGTCTTCGATGAGTTTCTTCACCGAGTCGCGGCCTTGGGCAAGCTTGGAATCGCCATAGCTGAACCACGAGCCGCTCTTCTTGATGATGCCCATTTCCACGCCGAGGTCGACAATTTCGCCAGAACGTGAGATGCCTTCGCCATAAAGAATGTCGAACTCTGCCTTGCGGAACGGCGGAGCCACTTTATTCTTAACGACTTTCACCTTGACGCGGCTACCTTGCACGTTCTCGCCGTCCTTGATCTGGCTAATCTTGCGGATATCGATACGCACCGAGCTATAGAACTTCAAGGCGTTGCCGCCCGTGGTGGTCTCGGGATTGCCGAACATCACACCAATCTTCTCGCGCAACTGGTTAATGAAGATACAGACACAGCCAGTTTTATTGATGGTGGCGGTGAGCTTACGCATGGCCTGGCTCATCAGTCGGGCTTGGAGACCCATCTTGCTGTCGCCCATCTCGCCTTCGATCTCGCTCTTGGGTGTCAGTGCGGCCACGGAGTCAACGACGATGACGTCGATGGCGCCGGAGCGGATGAGGTTCTCTGCGATTTCGAGGGCTTGCTCGCCGTAGTCGGGTTGTGAGATGAGGAGGTTTTCCACGTCCACACCGAGTTTGGCGGCATAGAAACGATCGAAGGCATGCTCTGCGTCGATGAAGGCAGCGATGCCACCTTTCTTCTGCGCTTCAGCCACGACGTGCAAGGCCAGTGTGGTCTTACCAGAACTCTCGGGACCATAGATCTCGATGATTCTTCCTTTCGGCAGACCGCCCACGCCGAGGGCGTAATCCAGGCCGATGGAGCCGGTGGAGATGCTCTCCATCTTCTCGGCCTCGGCACCCAGGCGCA
>DAIOUZ010000204.1:0-1525 GCA_036759285.1 Candidatus Limiplasma sp.
CCGTAGGCAGGTTTGCGTTCTTGCTTGAGCGCTCGGCGACGGTGCCGGTCACCTGTGCCACATACTCACGTCCCAACTTGTTTGCCGCGTCACAAAGCGCGGCATCGACCTCGTTGTTAAACACAATCTGGGTGATGCCGTATCGGTCGCGCAGGTCGACGAAGGTCATGCCACCCATCTTGCGTGTACGCTGCACCCATCCGGCCAGCGTCACTTGCTCGCCGGCATTTGCCAAGCGGAGCTCTCCACATGTCTTGGTTCTGTACATATTTCTTTTAATTGAGAATTGAGAATGGAGAATGGAAAAATATATCTTTCATACCTCTATCTTCTCGCTTCTTGTTTTTTATTGAGAATTTTCCAAACTGCAAAGTTAGTGATAATTGAGCAGACGAGCATTGTTTTGGGTCGAAAAAATCAATTTTGGGGCGATTTTTGGGCTAAAATCGAGAAAAAACGGCAAAAAACGAAAATTTTTCAGCAGTTAAGCTCCCATTCTCAATTTTTTGTATTACCTTTGCACCGCTTTTCTGACAAGGAGAGTATTCGGGGTGTAGCGCAGTCCGGTTAGCGCGCCTGCTTTGGGAGCAGGAGGTCCCTGGTTCGAATCCAGGTACCCCGACACGAGAAAACGCTGATGCCCAGTCGGGTGTCAGCGTTTCTCATATATCTCACACAGAACATAGACCAAAGGTGAGTTATCCGAATGAACTATTGGAGTAATTGTTTTTGTTTTTGCTTCATGATGTAGTATGGGACGGCGTGCAGGGGGTTGAATTTCAGCTGTTTGTGCATATCGTATGAGATATGCTGCAGCGCACCGATGCCACTTTTTATCGAGTTGGTCCACTCAGTTCTGATCAATAATGAGTTTCGTGCGATTCGGTCGTTTTTGAACGAGTCTACCTCAAGCAGTTGTTTTTCCTTCCAGAACGAAACGATGTCCACAAAGCTTTGGTAATACCTCTTGAAAGAACTGACTTTGTTATTCCTATATGATGCGACAATCGCGTTGGACAGATGCAACAAGATTTGAATGAGGGTGTTGTTGAATGTGAGGAAATAATTGGAATAGGCGATGCTGATTTTCGTAAAACTCGCTTCCCTGAGGTGCGTGAGCACGATGTTTCTGTTCTCGTCGTTGTTGACAAACCTATCGAAATATGCTTTTTCCGCCTCATCAAACCGAATAAATCCCAGGAAATCAGGTATGCCGTCTTTTCCTGTCGAGATCAGGAAGAACTGGTAGCGTTGCAGTTTCATCTTGTTCCATTGTTTGCGAATATCGAGATAGTTTCGTGCAAACACCTCCCCGATGGTTTGGATATAGTCATACTTGATGATGGTGTCTGCCATTAAGAACTGTTCTTTGTTGGTCAGTGTCTCATCGGGTTGCGCCAGTAGTCTGTGGAACTCAAAAAGTTCGTGGTTCGCGTCCTTGCCATTTTCCTTCAGTTTTGTCTGGAACAGCAGGTCGGTGATTTCGACAAGTGTAGCCCAGTTGTGGTGTTCCAGCGCTCTGAGT
>DAIOUZ010000204.1:1535-5699 GCA_036759285.1 Candidatus Limiplasma sp.
GTTGAATTTCGATTCGTCGGTTGTCGTTGTCTCGCAGTACAGCATTGATATGTATTGACCTATATCCGCTCGCTTTGGGTTCCTTGATATAGTCGTGAATCGTACCCTTGATAATGAAAGGCAGGTTGTCCTTGTTTTTCATGATGCGTTCGTAAAGCTCATACACATCTTTTGTCGTTGACATAATGCAACGGCATCCGGCGATATCTTCGGCCCTATTCACTTGCATTTCGGGAAAGCGCAGCAGCTTGCTCACAATCGACTCAATGCGTTTTACCCGGTAAGTGCAGATAGAGTTTTTGTCCACCTTATGTGCAGTCTTTTCGACCGAAGTGAAGATAATGGACAAGGGTTCCTTATAGCTTAATCTGAGCTCCTGAAGCATCAGCAGGTCATCGGTCGCAATATTGTCGGGATTACTGCGAATGCGGTCGCCAAGCCGTTTATAGTCTTTGTTTGAATATTTTTTTTCTTGTTCCATAGGAGTTTCTAGGGAATTATTGACCGTTGCTATCCTTCAAGTTGGAATCATAATATGCGTCAACAACGGCCCGGACGCCGCGATTATACCCAAACCAAACAGCAAACACGCAAACTATATAGAATGGGATATCTTTCAACAACTCCCATCCCGCACCCTGTAAAACGCCGAAGATAGTAATAGGGATAATGGTCAGAATGATAAAGAACAAAACAGCTCCTGCACACATGTACCCCACTCTTTTTTCAAGTTTATCATCTCCCTCAACATCCTCCGCAGAGATTTTCCCGAATTTTTGTATGCAAATGCCCATTATCGCAGGGATAAAAAATAGAAGCCAACCAGAAGGGAGGACAAAAACGAAAAGGAGAAAAGCAATTATGCTGGAGATAATACCAGAAATGGCTGCAATAACAATAATACGTTTCATTACTTTGTGATTTATGTTTTATAAAAATGTTGCTGATGTAGGGATGCTCCTAAACGTTAAGGGAGGTGTTGCGAAGCGACGGAGGAGTGTGTTGTCACTGCCAGGTTGGGTGACACACGCCCCCGCCCTTCGGGCACCCCCTCTAATTAGAGGGGGATTTGCTGACACGATGAGCTTTGAACCTGTTCTCGTCGGGCTCGCGTTTATTGGGGGTTCAGGGTTGCCAGCATTTTGACCAGCGTGTTGACGGCTTCGTTGGCGTGGTCGTAGTCGCTCTGTATCGTCCCCGAAAAGCACTGAGGTTCGGAGGAAATCATCAAGTACCAGACCACCACTTTCTGCGAGCCATCGTCCTCATCGGTCTCGATAGTACGCACGAGGGCATAGTCTTCTTTCACCAACTTCTGATCCACTTTATGGCCTTTGCTCTCTTGCATGTAGACCCAGTTGTCAACACACTCTTGCAACTGTTCCTTGGTAGGACCAATCTCGTTATAAGAAATGTCAAACCGGATGGTCTCGTCGGCGTTGGCCAGATTCATGAAAGTTTCGCCGTCCCAAGTCACCTCCCAGTCGGCAGGATAATCAATCGAGAACGACTTGTTCTCATAGGTTTTAACCTCTTGAGCGTGCGATGCCATGCCGAGCATTAATGCCATCAGAGCAAGCATAACAGTTTTTTTCATTACTTAAATTCTTTATGTGATTATTTTTTGCAAAGGTAGTGTTTTTTCATTACATGTGGTTGTTTTTGGGGATTTGTTGTTCATCGCCGCTCGCAATCTACTTGTCTCTTGCTGCCTCGCCGCCGTTGATGGCAAGTGGCATATATGCATCAAGCGGTTGATTTACTGAAAGGTAGCTCAACCGCTTTGGTTCTTAAAAGACGTTATTTATATTAGGGACTCTATTGTAGCATTGAAATCATCATCTATCAATGTTACTTGCTCTCCGTTTTGGGAAAATCCATTTATATAGTAATGATTGTCGGCCTTAAGTGATTCGGAAACACAGTCCGTATCATTTAGCCTTGTTTCGACGTCGGAGGCATGTGCCTTAATCATATCAAAATGTGCAT
Organism: Candidatus Limiplasma sp.; assembly: GCA_036759285.1. GTDB lineage: Bacteria > Bacteroidota > Bacteroidia > Bacteroidales > F082 > Limimorpha. Next base: position 3,525 of record DAIOUZ010000204.1, read on the forward strand.
TAATATAAGCATCCGTCATGGCAAGGCAGACAAACCGTATTGACTGCAAATAATCCTGACTAAATTCCTTTCGCCAGTCAAAGGGAATATAGCAACCTTCAACGATGAGATTCTGCTTATTTTCAATAGCAGTCTTAATCATATCTCGAACAATTGGCCAAAGATAATCAGTGAGTGCAGCATCGTCTTCCGGGGTAAGGTTGGTATTGCCGCTGCGTATCATTCCCATTTTAAGGTGGTCAATGGAGAGATACGGATAACTATATTTCTCGAGAATCCGTTGTGCCAAGAGAGTTTTCCCGGTATGTGAAGCCCCAGTAATCAGTATAATCATAGTCTCGCTTGTATCTCTTTTTTCACTTTTTCTAAATCAGCACATGAGAGGATCGGCATGAGGTTTTCCACCTCTTCGATGCTTTTATCCCACCACTTGAATTTGAGCAACAATTCAATTAATTCATCTTCGAATCGCATTTTGACGACCCTGCAAGGATGGGGGAATATCTGATGCGACAACTGAGTTGGCTCCAATAATGGCTCCATCGCTAATGCTAACGCCTGGCATGACGGTCACATTTTGGCCAATCCACACATCATTGCCTACAACTGTATCACCCTTATATGGTAATTCGTTTTTCACAGGAGCCATTGCGCTTCCCCAATCTCCGCCGATCACGTAAAAGGGATAAGTCGTAACACAAGACATTCTGTGATTTGCCCCATTCATAACGAACTCAATCCCCTTGGCAATAGCACAGAACTTGCCTATAATCAACTTGTCACCGATAAAGTCGTAGAAATGTGTCACATGTTTTTCAAATTGATCTGCACCATCCACATCATCGTAATAGGTGTAGTCACCGATGATAATGCGGGGGTTCTTCACCACGTTCTTGATGAAGCAAAGGCTTGGAATCTTTGGATTCGGAAAAGCCTCGTTGGGATTCGGTCTGTTAGAAATCATCATTACAAAAAGTCGCTAACAATGTGCAAAGGTAAGCATTATTTCTTTACTCTCGTTTATTGTTGGGGCTTTTATTGTTCATGAACCTTTGGTAATTATCCTGCGCCTGGTTGGATACCGAAATCACCTGTGATATTGACAAAATTTCAATTATTATACTTTTGTCAATATTCCTAAAGGTAAACCAACCGCTTTTTTGCGTAGAGAGATGGTGTTTATTGCCTCATTATTTCAACTTGACGCTCTCAACCACTGCAGCCAATTCGGGTGCGTCGGGTTTAATGAACACCGCGTTCACTCTCAGCACATTGTCCCCTGTTTGGGCATAACATTTAGTGGCACCTGATGATTCGTTAGTTAACGTGGTGAAAGTATAGTCGCCTATCTTTACGCCTTCGTTCTTCACGTAGTTCTCGCTCATCTCATTGTCCACAACTTCTTTGACAGTTCTTCCCTTCATGACATCCACTTCAATCTTGGGATCGAAGCCATTTTCGCCTTTACCCTCCATTTTGATCTCATCAAAGGCGCCGATTTCTCCTTTCCAACCTTCGGGAATGGTTAGGGTGAGGTCGGGCGACTCAAAGTCACGTTGTTGAGGGTCTGCTGCGGGCTGAGCCTCGGACTCGACATTCTCTTCGGCAACTGCGGTGGTCTCAGCGTTATTTTCACTACCTGCACTGCAAGCCATCAATCCCAACATAGCTGCACTAGCAGCCAAAATCAAAAATACTTTTTTCATAAACAACAATTATTAAGTGAGTAATTCGAGTTTCATATGTAGGCGCGTTCTGGAATCTTACTCTTTGGGGTTTTGTATCATCCAGTCGAAGGCGTGTTTGAGTTCTTCGGCCTGATAGAAGACCTGATCTTGCATCAGAGGAGTCGCTTCGGGGCCGATGATGTGATAGATGGTTCCGTTTTGAAAATAGAACCGGCGGTCGAAGCGTTTTCCGTTCTCATCATAGTCCTGGGTCAAAGCGAACAACAGTCGTTGGCTCTCAGCGTCGAAAAGGAACTCTTCGTAATACTTCTTTTTGCCGATGTTGTAATTGCGCGTGACAAAGTACAAGGGATAGTAGTTGAAATGGGGATCCCCATCGCTCATGAGGTAGGTACCTTGTACAGTCTTATAGAAGAAGTGCAAGGTCTCGGTCGTTTTTCCTTGCTTGTAGACCGTATAGTTGAGCGTGGTCACCATCTCGTTGCCC
>DAIOUZ010000205.1:0-573 GCA_036759285.1 Candidatus Limiplasma sp.
TCGGCGATGACGCAGTTGTGAATGGTCACATGGGCCGTGCCGCCCGTCGAGTTGATGTAAACGCCACCGCCATACATGGTCGCGACATTGTCCTTGATGGTGCAGTTGTTGAGCGTAACGTAGTTGTTGAGATAGGCACCGGCACCGCTGCCGATGGCACCGTTTTGGATGATGAAACCGTCCCAGATGGGCATCGAGGCCGAGGTAAAGGCTTGGTTTTGAAGCAGCACACGTCTGGCACCTTGGCCGTCGAGGATGGTGGGGTTTTTGTCGTAGTCGCGGAGCGAGAGGTCGTAGTCAGGGGCTTCGTTGCCTTCGAACCCACCGTAGACGCGGTTGCTGGCCGTGATATAGAACGCGCCTTCCATGTCGGTGGTGTCGCCGTAATAGGTGCCGGCCTTCACCCAAACCTTGGTCGCGCCACCGCTTGAGAGGGCGGAGGCGAATTGGAGCTTGTTGGTGGCGTTGTCCCACGACGAGCCGTCACCCTCACCGTCTTCACTGACGTAGATGATGCCGTTAGCGTCGGCTTGGATGCTGACAGGGAAGACATTGCTCACCACAGCCTGACCT
>DAIOUZ010000205.1:583-2091 GCA_036759285.1 Candidatus Limiplasma sp.
GTTCACATCGTATGTCGAATAGAAGCCGTCGCCGCTACCGCTCCAGCCGAAGTTGAAGTGCATGAGATCGTTGCTGTCGTAGCCGTCGCAAACGAAGGCATGTCCGCTTTCACCGTTGGCACCCGAATAATAGATGGGGTGTGATTGGTCGAGCTCGGCTTTCAGCATGGCAATCCAGGCATCCTCCTGATAGTTGGTTTTCTGACGGTATTTCGCACCGCAGTAACCGAAATAAGAACGCATAGCCACTTCAACGTCAGCCGATTGCGCACCACTTCCCGAGCCAGAATAGTTCATGTTGACGCTCACGCCGCAGTGGTAGAGCAGGGTGGCCACAGCATCGTTGCTGTTCCAAACGTCGTTGGGCATCTGGTCCCAATGGTAGGTGGTGGCGGCAAAGTTGGCACTCTGTTCGCCATATTCGCTATGCACGTAACTATGTGAGCCAAAGCCTGTTTCAGGATAGTTCCAGTATTTCATCACTTGTGCCATGGCAGTAGCAACGCAGCCTGCATAGCAGTGTCCACAGGGACCGCCCCACCACCAGCCGCCCGATGTGGCCGGGCAGTATTCGTTGTAGTAACAATCTTGGTTCCAGCGCGTGCTGACCAGGGGATCGACGGTTTGGGCGTTGCGTGTTCCGAAGATGCCCTGGGCAGCATTCTCCCATTGGCGTTGGATTTTCGCCTCGGGAGCAATGTGGTTTGCCACGGCATATTCAATCATCTCGTCGTAATGTCGAATCCATGAGGCAAAATTCTCGGGTGCCTCCTCCAAATCCGGGAAGACACCTTGATTGGACCAAGCCAAAACGGGAGGCAACACGGTATTGCCTGCGATAATGACAAACCCCTGTGTGCCAATGTTATAGATGTAGCTTCCATCGGTGGAAACCAAGTTCAGTTCTTGTCCCTTAAAGGCTTGTTGGGATGCAATGAAAGCTTGAGCGGTTTTGTAGGCCGAGGCTTCATCGACCTTTTGTGCGGTTTGTGCGAAAGTATGGAAAACAGTTGCAAAAAGCAGCGTTAATACAAGTGATAGTTTTTTCATACGCTGAAAATTTTGCCGCAAAGTTAGCAAGTTGTTTTGAATGTTGTAAAAAAACTTTCCCTATTGTACTAGAAATCTTCTTGCTAAAATTTGGGCAACGATTTGGCTATTCTTCTAGCGCCGCCTGAATCGCCTTCAAAACCAAGCCTTCCATGATGAAATACGTGTCTGGATCAGGATGACAGCCGTCTCCGCTGAGCGTCTTGGGGAAACCTTGGTTTTCATCGGCGAGGGCGGAATGATAGTCGACATAGATGATGTCGTTGGCTTCGGCATAAGCTCTCAGATTCCTGTTGATCTCAACGATGGTCTGGCCGGCGTTCTCGATTTCTGGCCTCCACACAAACGATGTACAGGGCGTAATGGAGCTGATGATGGGAATGATGCCATGGGATTGGGCCAGTTCGCACATTGAAATCACGTTGTTGACCACTTGGTCGGGATCAACCCAGAAATCG
>DAIOUZ010000205.1:2101-5687 GCA_036759285.1 Candidatus Limiplasma sp.
AGAAATCGTTGTGTGCCACATCGTTGGTACCCGCCATGATGACAACCGCCTTGGGATGGAGGTCGATGACATCGGTCTTGAAACGCACCAGCATGTGGGCGGAAGTCTGACCTCCGATACCCCTGCCTAGGAAGTTGTGAGAGGTGAAGAAATCGGGATGGAAATACGCCCAGTTCTCGGTGATGGAGTTGCCCATAAACACCACCTCTGGGTATGCTTCGTTAGTGATAATCCGTTCGTTGTCAGCTTTGTAGTCATTGAAACGGAACCAATCTTGTGAATAACCGAAAATCGACATGGTTGCAAAAATAATTAAGATGATAGTTTTCTTCATGATGATTATAAATTTGGCGCAAATGTAGCATTTTTATAAATAAGGTGAAAAAAATCTTTTCAAACCCTAATAATCTGTATTTTGTAAGAGAATTTTTTGTACTTTTGCAGCCGCTTTCAAAAAGACCTATTCTTATGATTAACATAACCTTTCCTGACAATAGTGTCAGACAATTTGAAGCCGGTGTAACACCATTGGATATCGCCAAGAGCTTGAGCGAGGGCTTGGCACGTAACGTGCTGTCTGCCAAAGTGAACGGCATGATGTGGGATGCCATGCGCCCTGTCAACGAAGACGCTACCATCCAACTCTTCACTTGGGACGACCCCGAGGGTAAAGCTACCTTCTGGCACTCTTCGGCCCACCTCATGGCTGAAGCCATCGAAGCCTTGTACAAGGGTGTGAAGTTCGGCATCGGCCCCGCCGTGGATGCTGGTTTCTACTACGACATCGACACAGGTGACATCACTCTGACCGAGGCCGACCTCGTCGCCATCGAGAAGAAGATGCTTGAACTCGCTCGCGAGAAGCAGACCTTCGAGCGCGTTGACGTGAGCAAGGCCGAAGCCTTGAAGTATTTCACCGAAAAAGGCGATGAATATAAGCAGGAACTCATCAGCGAACTGGAAGACGGTACCATCACCTATTATAAATGTGGTAACTTCACCGACCTCTGCCGCGGTCCCCATATCCCGAACACGAGTGTCATCAAAGCTGTGAAGCTGACCTCGTTGGCTGGCGCCTACTGGCGTGGCGATCAGAAGCGCAAGCAACTCACCCGCGTCTACGGTATCACCTTCCCGAAGCAGAAGGAACTCGAAGAGTATCTGGTACTCCTCGAAGAAGCCAAGAAGCGTGACCACCGTAAGCTGGGCCGCGAGCTGGAGCTCTTCATGTTCAACGACATTGTGGGTAAGGGTTTGCCGATTTGGTTGCCCAAAGGCACCGAGTTGCGCCTCCGCCTGCAAGAGTATCTGACCAAGATTCAGAAGGAATACGGTTATGAACAAGTCATCACGCCCCATATCGGTGGCAAGCAGTTGTATGTGACTTCGGGTCACTGGGACCACTATGGCGAAGATAGCTTCCGCCCGATCACCACGCCGGAAGAAGGCGAGGAGTACCTGCTGAAGCCCATGAACTGCCCTCACCACTGCATGATATTCAAGTGGAAACCGCGTTCCTATAAGGACCTGCCTTTCCGCTGCGCTGAGTTCGGCACGGTGTATCGTTATGAGCAGAGCGGCGAGCTCCACGGTTTGACCCGTGTACGTTCGTTCACTCAAGACGATGCCCACATCTTCTGCCGTCCCGACCAGGTGAAGGAAGAGTTCATCCGCGTGATGGAAATCATCGAAATCATCTTCAAGGCACTTGACTTCAAGAACTTTGAAGCACAAATTTCACTCCGCGACCCCAACGACCACGAGAAGTATGTGGGTACGGATGAAAATTGGGCCAAGGCTGAGGCTGCCATTCAGGAGGCTTGCGCCGAGAAGGGTTTGCCGGCTCATGTGGAATATGGTGAGGCCGCTTTCTACGGTCCTAAGCTCGACTTCATGGTGAAGGATGCCCTCGGTCGTAAGTGGCAGTTGGGTACCATTCAGGTGGACTACAACCTGCCCGAGCGTTTCGACCTAACCTACATTGGCGCTGACAACGAGAAACATCGTCCCGTCATGGTGCACCGCGCACCCTTCGGCTCCATGGAGCGTTTCGTGGCCGTGTTGCTCGAGCACTGCGCTGGCGAGTTCCCGCTGTGGTTGGCTCCCGACCAGGTTGTCATCCTGCCTGTGAGCGAAAAATACCTCGATTTTGCGAAAAATTTGCAATCGTATCTGAAAAAGTCCGATATTCGCGCCCTCATTGACGAGCGCAACGAGAAGATCGGTCGCAAGATTCGCGATGCCGAAATGAAGAAGTATCCTTACATGCTCATCGTGGGCGAGAAGGAAGAAGCAGAGAATTCGGTGTCGGTGCGTAAGCATGGTCAAGTCGACCTCGGCACGATGCCGACTGCCGAATTTGCCGAATTGATTCGCAAGCAAGTCGAAGAGGAACAGAACAAGAGATAACTATTAACTGAATATAAACTTAATATAGGAGACTAAAACAATAGCACAGATTCCACAAAAAGGAAGACCCGGCCAGAAGCCGAACAAGGATAAAGATGGATTCAACCATCGCATCAATGAGGAGGTGAAAGCTCCGATGGTGCGTTTGGTGGGCGAGGGTGTCGAACCGAACATCTATCCCTTGCGCGAGGCGCTGAGAATCGTAGAAGAATTGGGAGTCGACCTCGTTGAGATCCAGCCTGATGCCAATCCGCCGGTCTGCAAGGCGATGGACTACAAAAAGTTCGTCTTCGACCAGAAGAAGCGCCTGAAGGAACAGAAAGCTAAGGCCACTAAGGTCGTCATCAAGGAAATCCGACTCGGACCTCAGACCGATGATCACGACTTCGAGTTCAAGTTGAACCACGCCAAACGTTTCTTGCAGGAAGGTTCAAAGGTCAAGGTGGAAGTCTTTTTCAGAGGCCGCTCCATCGTTTACAAGGAACAAGGTGAGATCATGTTGCTGAAGTTTGCGCAAGAGTTGGAAGAGTTCGGTAAGGTGGAGATGATGCCTAAGTTGGAGGGCAAGCGCATGCAGATGATGATAGCTCCTAAATCAACGAAGAAATAAACTCATTTTTAATACTTTAAAATAATTGTAAAATGCCGAAAATGAAGACTAAGTCCGCTGCCAAGAAGCGTTTCCAAGTAACGGGTAGCGGCAAGCTGAAGAGAAAGCATGCTTATCATGGCCACATTCTGACCAAGAAGAGCCAGAAGAGAAAACGCAACCTCGACCACACTGCAATCGTTGAGAGAGCAGACGAGAAAGTCGTTAAACAATTGCTTCTCATGTAATTAACAAAATGTGTAATTTGTCTCAGCAGAAAAGTTCTCGAAAGGAGCGAGGCGCTGGACGAAAAATGATTAAAAAATGACAAGATCAGTCAATGCAGTGGCTTCAAGAGCCAGAAGAAAGAAAATCCTGAAGAAGACCAAGGGTCAGTTCAGCACGAGAAAGAATGTCTGGACTGTGGCGAAGAACTCTTACGAAAAGGGTCAAACTTACGCTTATCGCGACAGAAGAAACAAGAAGCGCGAATTCCGTAGCCTGTGGATTGTGCGTATCAACGCTGCCATCCGTGAGTATGGCATGAACTACAGCCAATTCATCAACAAGCTGAACGTGGCCGGCATC
>DAIOUZ010000206.1:0-1524 GCA_036759285.1 Candidatus Limiplasma sp.
TCGAACCCTGGTTTCCGCCGTGAGAGGGCGGCGTCCTAGACCACTAGACGATATCACCGAATTGTTGTTGTAGTGAAACAGGGACTCGAACCCTGGTTTCCGCCGTGAGAGGGCGGCGTCCTAGACCACTAGACGATATCACCGAATTGTTGTTGTAGTGAAACAGGGACTCGAACCCTGGTTTCCGCCGTGAGAGGGCGGCGTCCTAGACCACTAGACGATATCACCGTATTGCGGTGCAAAATTACTGCTAAAATTTTATGTGGACAAATTTTCTCATTGTTTTTTAATCTTTTTTAGAATTTTAGATTGAATGTAACTATTTCTCGAATCTCATCATGTCGTCATTTTAGGAACTGCAAGGTCTTATGTTTGAGTCTACTAGCAAAAGAGGCATCTATTATACTGTCGATTTAGTTCTTCTCCTCGCGTTTTGCTCCCAGCAAATAATGTCCCAAGAAACTGCTCATCCTGATAATTCGGCTAATCGCAAGACTTATAGCAACCACGACAACCGACAATGCAGTGGCAACCAATAACTGAATGACAAACATCTGTGATTCGAGTCCAATGATTGGGTTATCATAAGGCATGAAGAAGAAGTGGATAAGATAGATATCGAGCGTTCGTCGCCCGACAAACAAGAGTGACTTTACAAACCAATTATCTCGATTAAAGAATGATGCGTGTTTGAAAAAGAAAGCAAACACAATGATAAGCCCCGCATATCTAACAATCTCACGCTGGCATAATTTGCTTAATATCCCAGGTGTTCTTGCCGCAATAATTGGATGGAACAAAATAAACAAGCATGCCACGAATACTACCATCGCTCCAGCTATGACCCAATCCTTATTCAGCATTTTTTCGAAGCCTTCCAGATATTTCCTTGACAGGATTCCGAAAACGAAGAACTGGAAATAGATGCATGCATTCAAAATCGAGAACGTGTAAAGGTATAGTGTTCGAACGGCAGCTGTCAACACAATATAGGTCGTAATACCCAATAAAGCTATGAGAACCAACGCTATATCCATGAAACGCCCCCCAACAGACAAAGGCATTTTGTTTGCAATCAACGAGATGGTATAGTATATTACAAAGAACACCAACAATGTATACGTAAACCAGTAGCCAATAAATCCTCTTTGTGCTATATAGTCCCACGGCGACATTTGGTCATTGGATAGCCAAAGCACAAACAACAGCCAGAACACCGTTGCTGGTATGATTTGTACTATAGCTTTCTTTTTTAGCATTTTTTTGTAGAAGGCTCCATCCCATCGTTCAACTCCTTTATAAGCAATGTATCCGCTTATAAAGAAGAACATGGGCATTCGGAATGTCACGAACAGCTGGCTGATGAACGAGTCGTTCATTTTGAAGCCAAACGTCAAAACATGTGCAAACACGACCATTATCATCGTGAACCCTCTCAGAGCATCGATATAATTAATCCTATTTTTTGCCATAATTACACATAAACTCAAAATTTCCACAAAAGTACTACAAATCGAAAAAATC
>DAIOUZ010000206.1:1534-2170 GCA_036759285.1 Candidatus Limiplasma sp.
AAAGTGTTGATTTTTTTTGATTTTTCACAATATCGAGTACTTTGACAATGATTTTTGCCAACATTTTTGTTTGTTCTACGTTTTTTTTGTACTTTAGCGGAAATTTATTGTATGATACTTTTATATAATAATAGGTATAACTCATAAAACAGAATTGTACAATGGCAAACAAGAGACAATTGAAGAAAGCCATCCAGCGCGCCTGTGGCGAGATGGCAGGTGAGTGCATTATGGCTCAGGACTTGCTGAGCACCGAGGAGAATTACGCACAGTGGGACGAGATTGTCATCGACATCGCGATGCTGCAAGCCCAGGGCGTGAAGCGTGTGGGCAACAAGTTCACCAAGGCCGACGAGAAGGCCTTGACCGAGTGGTTCCATGGCGAGGCCGAGAAGATTGTCGCCAAGATGAACGCGTTGCTTCCCAAGAAGCAGTAACCTCGATTGAAAGCCATGAACTTGTCCAAATGGCTATTGGACCGAGCTGGGTGGACCTTTAAGCTAAACATCCCCCCTACCCCGAAGTGCGTCATCTGCGTGGCGCCTCACACGAGCAACTGGGACTTTGTGCTGGGTGAGTTGGGGAGCCGCTCGGCTGGAACGAAGGCGAGTTTCCTAATGAAGGACACGTGGTTCT
>DAIOUZ010000206.1:2180-2570 GCA_036759285.1 Candidatus Limiplasma sp.
GATGCGCGCGTTGGGCGGCATTCCTGTCAAACGCGGGAAGCACACCCATGTCACAGACAGTGTAGTGGCGGAGTTCAACCGCCGCGAGCGCTTGTGGGTGGCCGTGACTCCCGAAGGCACTCGCAGCCGCAACACGCACTGGCACCGCGGTTTCTTGCACATTGCTCAAGCAGCGGGTGTTCCTGTGGTACTGGGCTATATCGATTATGGCCTCAAGGAGGTGTGCATCGACCGCATCTTCGAGACCACGGGCGATATCGATGCCGACATGGCGGCAATCAAGCGATACTACCAGGGGCGCACGGCGAAGTATCCTGAAAACTTTGCTTAGCCCCCCTCAGTCCCCCCTAAAGAGGGGGAGGCTAAATTCTTAATTCTTAATTCTTAATT
>DAIOUZ010000206.1:2580-5669 GCA_036759285.1 Candidatus Limiplasma sp.
CCGGCTTCGCCGACACGCAAGCGCAGACTTTGGCGAGCTAAAGGTTCTTAATTAGTTTTGTTATCACGCAATCTCAAAGTCACACTCATCGAGGAGGATATCGTGTGGGGTGACAAAGCAGCCAATTTGGCCCAACTGCAACAACGCATGCAGAACATGGCCGACGACACCGACCTAGTGGTGCTGCCCGAGCAGTTTAGTACGGGCATTCTCACCAGCGAACCTGACCGTTCCGCTGAGCTGGCCGAGCGCAACACAGGCGACACGATGCGCTTGTTGCACCAGCTGGCGCAGCAATACCGCGTTGCTATATGCGGCAGTTTCCTGGCATGCACGGCGGCGCAGCTTTATAACCGTGCGTTCTTTATCGAGCCCAACGGAGAGGAAACATTCTATGACAAGAAGCACCTGTTCACTTTCGGCAATGAGCAACTGGTGTTCAACGCAGGCCACACTCAGGCGCCGATTATCAGGTTCCGAGGTTTCAACATCAAGTTGGTGATATGCTACGACCTGCGATTCCCCGTGTTCTGCCGCAATGTGAAAAACAACTATGACATCCTGGTGGTGGTGGCAAGTTGGCCACGTGCCCGCGAGTATGCCTGGCGTCAGTTGCTCATCGCGCGAGCTCTCGAGAATGAGTGCTATGTCATCGGTGTGAACCGTTGCGGCACCGACCCCAATGGTGTGGAATTTGGCGAAGGCAGTTCGCTTGTGGTCGACTTCAAGGGTAAGGTCATCGCGCAACGCATGACCAGTCCCATCATCACGGCCGAACTTAATCCTGCCCTGCTGGCGCAGTTCCGTGAGAAGTTCCCCGCTTGGCGCGATGCCGACGAGTTCAGGCTGTTGTGATTGAACCGCGAAGCACCGCGAATTTCATTTTCGAACCGCGAATAGCGCGAATGATATTCTTGATGTAGTGCCATGTGCTGTTGCGTGGCACTACATTGTTATAGATGCGTTTTTCTTGCCATTGTTGTGACAATGCAACGGATTAAAAACACCATCAAACAGCTGATTTTCAGCCGCTTGATACCGCACCCATGAAACGAACAAGAATTTGCAGGATTCAACAAGAAGATGTAATTTTGCACTCAAAATGGACCAGCCATGAGAAAATTGTTTCTAGTAGCGATTTCATGGGTGTTAATATGCATGATAATGGCATGCCACCATGAGGCTGAACGGAGCATCCGTTTGGCCGATGAGTTAGTATACACCAACCCCGACAGTTCGTTGGCGTTATTGCGTCAGATAGACACCTCTTCGCTGCATTCGGCGTCCTCTCGTGCCTACTATGCCTTGATGTGGACCCAGAGCGCTTACCGCGCCAACCAGTTCGACCTTGTGAGTGACTCTTTGGTTCAAGCCGCCTACGACTACTATAGCCGTCACGGCAACAATCGTGAGAAGCTGGTCAGGTCGATGATCTATCTTGGTTTCAATCACGAGATAAACAATGATTCAGAGTCCGCGATGTTATGGTACAAGACGGCAGAATCCATAGCCGACACCACCGACTATCGCAATTTGGGTCAGATCAACTTGAGAATTGGCGAAGCGATTGGAAAGCACAATCACTTCTTGAACAATGCGGAGCTTCATCGCTACGAAAAAGCATTGTACTATTATAATAAGGTATGCGACACACTTCAAATAATTTACTGTTTGCTAGGCACTGGAGCCCTTTATCGCAATTATGGAATCGATTCAGCAAAGCACAATCTATTAAAAGCGTACCAACTGTCAAAAGCCATCAACAACAAGAAGCTATGCGCCCGTAGCTTGGAGTTCCTCTCTCGGGGTTATCTAAAAGACACACTCTGTGAACTCAGCAAAGAGGTTGCGCTACACTGCATCAACAAGTATCCCAACGAAGAAAGGACTATCGATGCACATTATGATGCCGCTTGCGCTTATGCCCTGCTTGGCAACAATGATTCGGCAATGTATTATCTCAATGCCGCATCCCAACAAGAATCAGACAAAAACGACGTTGAGCGTTCGGCATTGAGAATGTTTTGCATGAAGATCATCGCTGAGAATCAAGGAGATTTCCTGAAGTCTGTTCAAATCAATGAACAGCGCGAGCACTTGAACGATTCTCTTCGCGAGAGCCAAGTGCTGCACCACATCCTGGACATCGACTATCAAGAAAGCCATAAGATGACCGATTCGCTTCTCTACGAACAGAAGATGAAACGAGGGATACTGTTCATTGTTTTGGTTCTCATCATACTAGCCGCATCATTCATCATTTATTTGATGAAAAGGCACGAGCAAGAGCGTGTCAGTATGTTAATGAGACATGTTGAAGAGCTTGCCAACGAACGGGAATCACTGCAGGATTCAAATGACAGGATCCAGCAAAAAGGCATGACTTTCAATAAGCGTCTGACCGAGTTGCTGTCGGCCTATCACGGCCTTTGTGGTCGCATCATCGACATGAGCACCTCGATGCCCGAAAAAGCATTTCTGAAGAAGTTCAAAGAAGAGATTTCATCGTTTACACAACGAGAAGAATTTCTGAAAGAACTACAGAAATACATTGACGAACACAACGACAATGCCCTGGAAAAACTGTTCAAACAGCACCCAGACCTCAGTTCCAAAGAACGCGGCCTGATCATCTTGACCGCCTGGCAAATGCGTTCAGCCAATATTGCTGTCTGCCTTGACATCCCCAGCGAGAACACCATACGCGGGATGCGGAAAAGGCTATCTGACAAATTGTCCTTACCCGTCCCACTGGCCGATTATCTCAAAGAAATCATCAAAAACTCTCCCTCGTTATGACCTTGCAACGCTCTAAACAATTACGTAAATTTTTGATTTCTATTGATTTTTATGACAATTTTTAGTAGTATTATTTGTGTATTTGATTTTTATTTATTATCTTTGCAGTCAATTACTTGCATCGAGTATAATATTATATACTTCAAAAACTAAGAATTATGAAATCGTCTCATGCTATCCAGTTTGTGCGAGTTTTGAGCATTGTTCTTTTTCTCGTATTTACGGCACTTTCGAGTTTTACGATCCGTGCCGAGGGCTTTTTTGTTGATGGCATCGCATATTATATAAAT
>DAIOUZ010000207.1:0-2044 GCA_036759285.1 Candidatus Limiplasma sp.
ATTGATAGTGCTATACATACTCCTTTTAATGATACAACAATAATGAGATATGCTTCGATTATTATTGAATTAAGGGGACAAGAAGATGTCTATCAAGAACAATTTGATAGGGCAAAAGAAGTTTTTAATACTTTTGGGAATGAAGGAACAAGAAACCATAGGGATCCGTTTAGAGAAATGATGAATGCGACCGATGATTTAATTTCAGTTCTTGGGCAAAGTGCTAAATATGATGATTCTATTAGATTGGTTGGAAGACAGATATCCCTGGACTTTATTGGATGGGCTGTCACTCATAAATATAAGTTTAAAAGTAAAGGCGGCACTCTAATGACCGCGTCTAAAGTCTTTATTATGGATGAAGATTTCACTAAAATTGTCAATGTCTTTGATGTAGAAGATGATGACTACATCAAATGTCAACAAATCATAAAAGAAATACTTGAAAGAAAATAACAATATTGAAATTTACCATGAAAAGGATATATGTTTTATTAGCAGTATTGTTTCTTGTTACCAGTTGTAATAATAAATACACTTATGTGGAAGTTATCCGCCAACAACAAATATTTGGTGGAACAAAACTCACTACAAAAGAAGAAGCTAAGATTCGAGCTCGTTCTGATACGGCCGCATATTTGGAAGCCTACCAACAATTCTGTATTTCACAGGCGGTTTATCAAGGCATGAAACAACGATACGAGATGCCCGAATTACTAGACATTCCTGTAGGTTTCAAGCTATACAATTCCAAAGGTGTAGATATTTCAAAAATTGAATTCAAATCAAGAATTGAGCAGGAACATATCATCAAAGAAAAAGCACTCCGTATTGGATCAGATGTTTTCAATAGATAACAAATACCCAATGGACTGCCTCTCATCCATTTTACTTTTGAATCTCCACTGAGTGCTATATCAACAAACTACAAATAAGCCATATAATACACCGGCAGACAAGTAACAACTTTGTCTTTTAGATAGTCCTTGGTATAAAGCAAAATGCACTCGCTGATGCGCGAAGGATACTTTTTGCAGAACTCTCACAATGATATGTGTGTCTTGCAACTAGAGGCTTTTCTTATTGTTGCGCCAAAGGAACACTCCACTTCGCCACAGGCACAACGCCTATCCTATAACCGTCTTTCTCTATGCAGCGCTCCTCGTTGTTCGTCACGATGACAAGGTTGCTGCAATTCAGTTCCGCTGCACATTCTATGAGACTATCCACCTCCCGCTTTTCTGTCTTGGCGTTGCTCATATCATAGCAGACCTGCACTAATTGTTCTATGTGCGTGCCTTTGCGCAAGACGAAATCCACCTCCTTGTCGTTGCGCGAACGATAATAAAACATGGTCTTATCGGTGTCATACCCTTGTCGCAGCAACTCTACGAAAACCTGGTTTTCGAGCAAACGTCCAAGGTTGTCACTCAAAGAGAAGGCTTTGGCAGCAACAAAGCCATTGTCAACCACATAGACTTTACGTGGCGCTTTCTTCATCATCTTCAACTTGTTATTGTAACGCGGCAGATAATAGAACAGATAAGGCTCGCGCAGATAGTCCATAAACTTCTTGGTCGTGTTGACGCTAGAAAAGCCTAATTCTTCCGTCAGCTCATTGGCACTAACAGGATTGCAGAAATTGGAAACCAGATACAGAGCCAGGTCGTTTAAGTCCGTGACGTTTCTAACACTATGGCGCTTGGCCACATCTTTCCACACGATGGAATCAAACAAGGTATCTAGATAGGTACGTGTCAACTGGCGCGATGCCACCACCTCCGGATAGCCGCCATTCCTCAGATAGTCGTCCATCAGCGCAGAGGCATCTGCTTGTTGTTCAGGATTCAGCTTACCTAGATCCAGTTTATTCCAGTCGAAAAACTCCTCAAGACTGAAAGGCAACATCTCAACTTTTAGGTACTTCCCCGTCAGTGCCGTAGCCATCTCACTCGAAAGCATCTTGGCATTGCTGCCCGTAATGACAAGGTTTTTCCCAAGCCTATAAAGCAATATCAGCTTCATCAGCTGTAAATATTCCATT
>DAIOUZ010000207.1:2068-3221 GCA_036759285.1 Candidatus Limiplasma sp.
CCAAGCCTATAAAGCTCGCTGACCCACAAATCCCATGCATCAAGGTTCTGAACTTCATCAAGCAAGAGGTATTCGTAACCTGGGTACACATCATCCAGCATCCGCATGACCAGATTGGCATCCCAAGCATCCAACAGCTGCTGACTATCGAAGTTCAAGTAAGCAAAATTCCTGTTTCGCAACATCAGCAGAGCCTGCGTAGATTTGCCCACACGCCGAGGCCCCGTTATCAACTTGATAAGATGACTGCTCAGCAACATTTCAGTATCTTGGTTGCTCCGACGTTCCAGATAAGGACGCGAGAGCAGTTCATCACGCTCTTTTCGTTGATTCTGAAGGATAGTCTTCATGTTCTTTCATCTAATTTCGCTGACAAAAATACGACTTTTTATTCAATTTATGCGTTCTATTGCACAAAAAACATACTTTTTTATGCAGTACAGCGTATTTATTGCATAAAATCGGAAAATTTGCATAACAACGGGAACGGTTTACATCGTAAGGTCTAAAATAACCGTTTTTCTGACTTTTTGTCGCATATTTTCACCAATTCACGGAAATTCCCTACCTTTGCACGAATTTTGTGCAAGTGGCAAACCATTGAATTTTAAATCTTAAATTTTGAATCTTTAAATCACTGAAAATAAATGGGATTTTTCAAGAAACTCTTCGGCGACAAGGCCTCACGCGACAACAAGGCCCTGCAGCCCATACTCCAAAAGACCCTCAAGGCTTACGAGCAAATCGAGAAACTCGACATCGACAGCCTGAGACATAAGACACAGGAATTCAAGGAATACATCAAGAACAAGACCGCTGCTGAAGTGGCCGAAATCGCTCAGCTGAAAGCCAAAGCCGAAGCCGAATTCGACATGAGCCCCGACGAGAAGGAGAAACTCTACGGCCAAATCGACAAGCTCGAAAAACAAGAACTCGACCATATCGAAGAAGCTTTGAACGAGATCCTTCCCGAAGCATTCTCAGTGGTGAAAGCCGCCGCCAAATACTTCTGCGAACACGAGACCGTGGTGGTGACTGCCACCGACCTCGACCGCGAGTTGGCTGCCAAATACGAGCATGTCACCATCGAGGGCGACAAGGCCTACTTCAAGAACAGCTGGATGGCCGGTGGCAACATGGTCACTTGGGACAT
>DAIOUZ010000207.1:3241-5543 GCA_036759285.1 Candidatus Limiplasma sp.
AATCGCTGAGATGGCCACTGGTGAAGGGAAGACCCTCGTGGCTACACTGCCTGTTTACTTGAACGCCTTGGCGGGCAAGGGTGTACATGTGGTCACCGTGAACGACTACCTTGCCAAGCGTGACTCCGAATGGATGGGTGCGATGTATGAGTTCCTCGGCCTCACCGTCGACTGCATCGACAAGCACGAACCTAACTCGGCCGCCCGTCGCCGCGCCTATAACTGCGACATCACCTACGGCACCAACAACGAGTTCGGTTTCGACTACCTGCGTGACAACATGACAGGCAATCCCGAAGAGTTGGTGCAACGCAAACACCATTATGCCATCGTCGACGAGGTCGACTCCGTGTTGATTGACGATGCCCGTACGCCTTTGATCATCAGTGGTCCTACCCCACGCGGCGACCAACAGGAATTCGACCAGCTGAAGCCCGACGTGGTGAAACTCTTCGAAGCCCAAAAACGCTATGTCACTGGTATCTTGGCCGAAGCCAAGCGTATCCTCACCGACCCCAATGCCACCGAGGACGAGAAGAAACACGGTGCCGACCAACTCTTCCGCGCCTACCGTGGTCTGCCTAAGAACAATGCTCTCATCAAGTTCCTCAGCGAGGAAGGCATGAAGAGCCTGCTGCAGAAGACCGAGGGCTTCTACATGCAGAACCGTAACGAAAACATGCACATCATCGACGACGAGCTTTACTTCGTCATCGACGAGAAACTCAATACCGTCGTCCTCACCGACAAAGGCAGCGAGCAACTGGCTCAAGCCTATAACGATCCTTCATTCTTCATCATCCCCGATGTGGGCAGCGAGATTGCCGAGTTGGAACATTCCGACCTGACCAATGATGAAAAGGTGTTGCGCAAAGCTGAGCTGATGCGTAACTTCGCCGAGAAGTCGGACCGCCTGCACACCGTGCAGCAACTTTTGAAGGCCTACACCCTGTTTGAGAAGGATGTCGACTACGTCATCATCGACAACAAGGTCAAGATCGTGGACGAACAGACAGGCCGTATCATGGAAGGCCGACGTTGGAGCGACGGTTTGCACCAAGCCGTGGAAGCCAAGGAAAACGTGAAGGTGGAAGCCGCCACGCAGACCTACGCCACCATCACCTTGCAGAACTACTTCCGTATGTATCACAAGTTGGCAGGTATGACCGGTACCGCTGAGACGGAGGCTGGCGAGTTCTGGGACATCTACAAACTCGATGTGGTCGTCATCCCGACCAACCGCCCCATCGCACGTATCGACCAGGAGGACATGCTTTACAAGACCAAGCGCGAGAAATACAACGCCATCATCGACGAGATCCAACGTTTGGTCAAAGAGGGCCGTCCCGTGTTGGTGGGTACCACTTCGGTGGAAGTCTCGGAGTTGCTCAGCCGCATGTTGACTCGTAAAGGCATTCCGCACAACGTGTTGAACGCCAAGCTGCACTTCAAGGAAGCCCAAATCGTCAAGGAAGCCGGTCAGGCGGGCACTGTGACCATCGCCACCAACATGGCTGGTCGTGGTACCGACATCAAGTTGGGACCCGGCGTGAAGGAAGCTGGTGGTTTGGCCATCATCGGCACCGAACGCCATGAGTCACGCCGTGTTGACCGTCAGTTGCGCGGTCGTTCCGGCCGTCAAGGTGACCCAGGTAGCTCGCAGTTCTACATCTCTTTGGAAGACAACCTGATGCGTCTGTTCGGCTCTGAACGTATGGCCAGCATGATGGACCGTATGGGCATCCAGGAAGGCGAAGTCATCCAACACTCGATGATGACCAAGCAGATTGAGAAAGCGCAGAAGAAAGTGGAAGAGAACCACTTCGGTGTACGTAAGCATCTGTTGGAATACGACGATGTGATGAACGCTCAACGCGAAGTCATCTACAAGAAACGCCGTCACGCCTTGTTTGGAGAACGCCTTTCCATCGACCTCAATAACATGATGTTCGATTTCGGGGAAAAACTCATCGAAGAGTACCAAGACGCCAAAGACTACGAAGGATTCAAGTTGGAGCTGCTCTCTTCCATGGGCATTGAGCCTCCATTTAGCGAGGAAGACTTCGACAGGATGAAGACCAAAGAATTGGCCGACAAACTCTTTGAGGCAGCCTTAGAACATTACAAGGAGAAATCACGCATCATCGGTGAAAAGACGTTGCCCGTTATCAAGAACGTGTATGAAAACCAGACCCAGTTTGAGAACATCGCCATCCCGATCACTGACGGTAAACGTGGCATGAACGTCATCGTCAACCTGAAGAAGGCTGTCGAGAATGGTGCCCGCGAGGTGAACCTCTGC
>DAIOUZ010000208.1:0-5505 GCA_036759285.1 Candidatus Limiplasma sp.
GGATATAGGCCTTGCCGTTGGCGCTGGCGCAGCCGATGGAGAGGTTCTTCAGTGCGCCACCGTAGCCGCCCATGGGGTGACCCTTGAAGTGGTTGAGGGCAATCATGAAGTCGTAGTTGGCCATGTGGTCGCCCACGATGTCGTACTTGAGGTGTGTCGAGTCCTGCACGGGGATGCGTATCTCGCCTTCCTCGTCCATGATGTCCACCTTGAACGTAGGCGTGAAACCGTGCCGCTCGATGACCTTCCAGTGGTTGGCCGAATTGTTGCGGTCGTCTTTTTCGTCGCCAGGTCCATTGCCGTAGGCAGTGTTGCACTCCACGATGGTGCCGTCCACCTCAAAGACCAAGTCCTTGATGAGTTCGGGTTTCAGGTAGTTGGGGTTGCTGCCTTCGCCAGTGCTCATCTTGATGGCCACGCGCCCTTTGACGGGAACGCCCAGCGCCTTGTAGATGTTGACCAACCCTTCGGGGCTGATGTCCTTGGTCAGATAGACGACCGATTCCTTTTGTTCGTTTTGGGTGTTTTCCATATTGTCAGTAGTTTGATTGTTGTCGGTTTGACTTTTGTTTGATGGTCCACTGCAGCCCACAGCGAAAAGCAGGGAAAATGCTGCAATAATGAGGTTTTTTGCTTTCATAACGTTTTGTTGTATTGATAATTGCGACAAATATACAAAATAAACTTATTCCGCCAACAAGGATCGTAATTCATTCTCAAAAATGCTATGCTCCACGATACGGTAATGCGGATGATAAGCTTCGTTGTAGTTACGGCTATGATGAACGGCTTGACGGTTTCGGCTCGCTTCATTGAGCATGGCGACATCCTTGTCAAAGTCATTCAGGTTGATGCCATGCTTCGTGATGACACTCACAATACAATTCCATTCCGCTTCCCAGTCGGTGTTTTCCCCTTTATCCATGTTTGCGCTACGCACAAAGGCATCCAACAACTGCTCGGCTGTAATCAGACTGTCGGCAACAGCAGAGAGATACACGCGGACATGACGCCCTTCGTTTCCTGTAGGCTCGTAATAGACCGCTGATATATTAGTCATTTCCGAAAGTTCACGCATCAAATAGCTCCGTGCTGAAGCCGTGTCCGTTATCATGTGCCCAGGCCCGAAACGGTCTTGATAGAAACTTTTGTAGATGTCCTGCAAGGTCGATTTCGGATAGTCCGCCATCTGATGTTCTATCGCGGCATGTATCGATAGCGTGTCGAATTGTTGACCGAAAAGGCCAAGCGAACACGATAGGAATAGGATTAGCAACGCTTTTTTCATAAGTAATTGTTCATAATTAAATTGCATGTTTTAACGCACTTTCAGATAGATTCCCCTGCGGGGAAATCGAAGATTCGACGAAGTCAATGGAGTTGAGACATAGTTTATAAAGCGGCGGCATGAACAAGTTGACTGTTCGTAAGTTCCACAAGCCGCCGCATGTAGAAAACGAACGAACTCCATTCCCCGCAGGGGAATCCCAACATTGTTGATTATGTAAACTAGATTTGCCCATCTACTTATAAACATGGTTTTGATATTTCTTGCAAAGAAACGAAAAAACTGCAAGATGGGACTTATCTGAATTACGGTTTGTTTTGCACAAATTACCTATTCAGTATGTATTCAGCGACGAAAGCAGAATATAGAAAACTATTCAAATTTTTTAAATAATTTCGAGCTTGTGCCGTGATTTGGCACAGGCTTTCGCTATTTTTGCACCATCAATTTAAATGAAATACATTATGATTATACAGGAAATTCATGACACAAGACCAATTGAAACGGTTGAGTATGAAATCCATAATCTACGGCTGGATAGGGAACTGACAAAAGACATGCATCTTGTTTATCCTTTTCACAATCTATTTGAGCACATGGAGTTTTCCATTTTTGACCTTCTTAGGGTGCGAGATTTTAATATTGAGGTAGAGGTTGATATGGATTTTCCGTGCCATTACGATAATACAAAAAAGAAGTATGAATAACTAATACTTGAATAGGATTTTCTATTTTTGCAATGAAAGAATCAGGAGACAATACCATGACAAAAGAAGAACTTCGTATTAGGTTTTATGCATTACAAAAAGAATATCGTCCAATCATGGATGTGTTAACGGAAAAACAATATGAGTATTTGGAGTATTTAGGTTTTGATGCTAGGCCAAGCAAGCTACTTTTCCAGCCAAAAGTGTTATTTCTAGGATATAATCCTGCTGGTGGAGTGGATTGGTGGCGTTTAGAATCAAAGCACAACCCTCATTTGTTTTTATGGCCTCATTTAAACGAGAGCACAATAATGTTTTTTCGAAAAAATGCGGCCAGAAAAGATGGCGAATGGTATGAATTAAATAAAAAAGAAAACAATTCATTTCCCAGACAAATGATTGAATTGTTGTATGAGTTGGCGGCTTTGATAAATCCTAATCAGTCCAACGAATATGGAACAAATCAAAAACCATTGTGGGCTGACGATTTTGAACAAAGCATGATGTATTTGAATTTATATCCAATTGCTACAAAAGACGGAGAGACGATGATTTCGTTATTTAGGAAACTATGCAAAGAAGATAGTGTTCCAGATTGTTGTAAAACAGATGAATGGCATTTAAGAATGTTTTTTATAGGGATTATGCATCGAATAGTGAGTTTAATAAATCCTAAACTTATTGTGTGTATGGGCTCACAGACTTTTCATGATTACACCTATTCATCGCGCGAAAAACATTCTATCAAGGAGATTCTAACCCATCCAGACTACAACAGCCTTATTGGCTTTTCCCGAAAAGGCTCATGGGAAGGTAATATTCCAAATATTGCTCACGCAATATATCAAAGAGCGTTTTGTGATAAAGAGTAAACAAAGAATAATGTCTTTATATCCAAAAGCATCCTAAACAAATACGTCCGACTTGTAGAAAAGATTTAAGTCTAATTAGGAATCGAAATCAGCGGCACATCCAACACGACAGAAATCCTTGCCAAGGTGGATGGCGTAAAGTTGTGGCTACTTGTTTTATAAGTCGCACCTTTCAACAGCATTAAACTCATCCAAAGTCAGAATCTTCAACTTTGGATAAGGAAGCGATTTGAGTCGGTTGAAATGGTTGTCCTCGGTAACGACATAGTCGGCACTTGCGGCAATGGCACAATCCACAAACTTGTTGTCGTCCTTGTCGATGTCGGACAGCAAGTGAAAATGATAGTAGGATTCTTGGAAATGGGTCTTCGGATGTCTCGCAATGGCTTCAACCACATTCTGAGCCACTTCCGGCGAAGCATGTATGGATAGGATTTCTTCATATTCCATCAGTATCTCGTTGCTCACACACAAACAATACTTCCCTTCAAGGAAATCCGTCCATATTGTATGGTACTGGCTTCTTGAAGGCAGAATCTGAACTAGGCAATTCGTGTCAAGTACAACGTAGCGCATCAGTTCAAAGTGTCATTGTAAGGAGTACGCAAATGTTGTCCACGCAATTCGTCCAACTTCGCTTGGTCGAACTTGCCCTCATCCCAGAGCTTGTCAATGGCCCGTTGCGCCAGTTCAGCAAAGAAGAGCGACAAAGTCAACTTCAGCGCGTCCAAGTCTTCCTTTGTGGTGACATTGGCAGCCGCGTTCATCAGTTCCAATTGTGCCATTTCTGAGTAACTCATAATCAAGTCTTTTCTGTTAATCGATGGCAAAGATAGTCATTTTTTCCAAAACCGCAGGTAATGACGCAAAAAATCCGCAGCCCAAGCCTTTATCTGAATTGCGGATTATCTCTAATTTAAAAGAGAACCACTATGCCTCCAGCCACCAACGCGGCAGGAATGCCTAGCAACATCCCGATAAGTGCCCCTTTGATGTGGAACCAATAGTCGTGGTAGGCTTTGGTCATGTCCTCCGTGCCAGGGATGACGAAATGCTTGTCGTGGCAAAACCAGAGGCAATCGAGTACCAGCGCGTCGAACCAGTTCACTACCACCCAGAGGGTGTATGCCGTCAATGCGCCGCACCAGAAGGTCTCGCAGCCGTTGACATACTTGACTAGCAAACCCAACAAGACACCAAAGATAATCATGGCGACCATCTTCTTGGCATAAAAACCTGGTCCTCCAGGGCGGTTGCTGGCATCGACCAAGCCTAATTGGTCGCAGCGTTCAATGATGGCGGGAGGATAGTTGAAGATGCTCTTGATGGGGTTTCTCGACATCAGGAACACGAAAAGCGTGAAGAAGGCGCACGCGACAAGGGATTCTATCAGGAAAGTCATAGTGGGTTGGTTTAGCAATGATACATTTTTTTTGTTTTTCAGCAGTAAGACTTATTAAACCTTTTCTTTCTTGCGAGTCACCTTATAACTGAGGATGGCACTATAAAGCGAAATGGTTAACAACGGCACGTGAACCACGCCGAGAAAAACCGTGTGCGGATTGAAGAAGTTCATCATGTTATACAGGCCGATGATAACACCGATGATGGCTGTAATTCTGTAGGTCACGATATTGACTTTTGGTAGATTCAAAGTCAGAATCGTCAAAAACAAGGGTGTCGTCAGGCAAAATGCCGTCGCCGTATTCCTTGTGAAGAAATGCAGCAGGTTCCAATCCGTTTCTCCATGAGAGGTAAAAGGACACAGATAGGCAAACAAGGCAAATACAATCATCCATAGATATTCCCAGCGGAAATTGCTGAAATCATAGTTGTTTTCGGGGTTGAATAACTCACGAATCCAGACGTAGGCCACGAAAAGGAACATCACGAAATTAACCGTGACGACACTGAATCCATAAAGTTCGGTAACGGCCATGTTCTGGATAAACGCGAATGCCGTATAGGAAACGGCAACATAGCCATTGAACAGTGTCCTGACCTTGTTCTTGAACACGACAAGCAACACAAGCATCAGTAGAGAAAGCGACTGGAATAAGATGTTAAGGCTCCCCAAATGGTTTTGCACGGCATTGCCCAAAGTGACAGAAACCATTCTTGGGACATTCTGTGGATCAAAGTTTCTACTGACGATGGGTAGCAGAACAGATTGTGCCGTCAACAAAATCACAAAAAACCACCATTTTCTCGATACTTTCTCAAGTTTCTCCATACAGATGTCTCGTTTTCATTTTTGATAAAACCGCGCAAACGAAAGCGGCGTCATTCACCCTGCATGACTACATCGGTGCTCATTTCAGCATCTCCTGAATGGCTTCCTCCATCATGTCGGGCGTCACCATCGGCTCGAAACGCAGAATGGTCTTGCCGTCTTTGGAGACCAGGAACTTGCCAAAGTTCCAACGGATGGCATCGCCTTGGTCGAAGCCGGTGCCTGTCTTCTGGTGGATCTCGTCAAGCATGGCCGCAAACTCCTCGGTGCCTTCAGGATAGCCCTTGAAAGGAGCCTGCTCCTTTAGATAAGTGTAGAGCGGACTCTCATTCTCACCGTTGACGTCAATCTTGTCGAACAGCGGGAAGGTCACGTTGTAGTTCAGCGAGCAGAAGCTCTGGATCT
>DAIOUZ010000209.1:0-5481 GCA_036759285.1 Candidatus Limiplasma sp.
GTGTTTTTATTGTTCATTGGGTATGATTTTTCAAAATGAGCGGCAAAAATACAAAAAAGAACACGGATTTAACGGATTTTCACGGAAAAGGATGAAAAAAAGACACGGAACCTTGGATTGTTCCAAAGTCCCGTGTCACATAGCCACACGTTTCGCTCCTTTCGATGATGGTTCACTTGCCCACTGTGACCTTTTCGATATGCAAAGAGCCGTCTGTTGCCTTTATCCTCAGCAGATAGACGCCTTCCGACAGATGGCTCATGTCGATTTCGTTGGAGTTTTGCACGGTCTTCACCAATTGGCCTATGGCACTGTAAACCTGCACTTCAATGGCTTCAACGCTTTCGATGCGAACGAGGCCATTGGTCGGATTAGGCAAAACGGTGATGCCGTCGATTTCAGGCGCTTCTTCAATACCCGTAATGGTTACCGTGACACATACCGGCTCTGATTCCTCATCGCCATAGACCGCCGTGACGCAATACTCCATTTCGGTTTCCCGTGTAAACTCAGTGTCGGTAAAATAAGTAACGAAACTATAGGGAATTTCTTGAATGAGTTCTCTATCGCGGTAGATTCGGTAGCCGAAAAGAGAACCCATTTCTTTTGATTGCCTGCACACCCGTAGTTCGTTAGTTAGGGTGGTTTTAATCATAGCATTATATCCAATTTGCATTGACATCCAATGTGCTAAATCAGGCATAAACAAATCTCCTTTTCCTGATACGGCCGGTCCTTTGTCAAATGGAATTGGAAATATAGGGCCAACTTGTCCTTCTTCTTGCGTTGCCCTAACGCCGAACCAATAATTGGCATTTTCTTCGATATAAATTGTTGTATCCAAAGCCACTGCACACCATTCATCAAGTATCGAATCATCTATTTGAACCAATTGGTTGTGAACAAGCTCCATTGGCTCACCACTGAACTGCCTCCAAACGCAAATCCTGTATGTCCATTGTGTGGTTTTAAAGAAAGAAATCGTGTCGATTTTCCATCCAATATGGTTCCTTAAATCGGATTTATTGAACAAATGGCCAAAAATGTCATCAAAACCCGCTTGAGTGCATCCGCCGTCATTGGTCTCGCTAGTAATCCAAGACATTGTCATTGGATATGAGTCGCTCCCGCTAGGCATATTCCAAGTCAAAAAAACCTTATCATTACTGCCAATAGAGATATTCAAATTACTGATGGGTGGTGCCTGTCCAAAACATAGGAACGACAGGATAAGCATTCCAAATATTAATAGCGTCTTTTCCATAGCGCAATGATTTATATTGTTTTACAAAACGGGACACAGAACCAAAGTCCCGTGTCCCGTGTCAAATAGTCTCGCGTCCTAAATCAATAGTAACGATAGCTCTTCACCTGGCCGATGTGGCGGGCGAGGCGAACCACTTGGTTGCTGTAGCCGAACTCGTTGTCGTACCACAGATACAGGATAACGGTCTTGCCGTCTTCACTGACCTTGGTGGCCGGAGCATCGAAGATGCAGGCGCAGCTGTCGCCGATGCCGTCGCTGCTGACGAACTCAGTATTGCTGCTGAAGCGGATTTGCTCGATGAGGTTGCCCTCCAAGCAAGCCTTACGGAAGGCTTCGTTCACTTCTTCAACAGAGGTCTCGCGCTCGAGATCAAGGGCGAGCACTGCCAAGGAGACATCAGGCGTAGGCACACGCACGGCATTGCTCGTCAGCTTGCCCTTCAGTTCGGGGATGGCCTTGGCAGCAGCCTTGCCAGCACCCGTCTCGGTGATGACCATGTTCAACGGGGCCGAACGACCACGACGCTCTTTCTTGTGGTAGTTGTCCAGCAGGTTCTGGTCGTTGGTGTAGCTGTGGATGGTCTCGATGTGACCCTTCACAATGCCGAAGTTCTTCAGCATGACTTCCAGACCAGGCACGATGGCGTTAGTGGTGCAAGAAGCAGCCGAGAAAACGGTTTCGTTCTCAAGATCGAGCGTGTCTTGGTTGACACCGTACACCACATTCGGGATGTCGCCCTTACCGGGAGCAGTGAGCAGCACTTTGGCCACGCCTTTGGCTTGCAAGTGACGCGAAAGTGACTCTCTGTCGCGGAAAGCACCTGTGTTGTCGATGAGCAAAGCATCGTTGATGCCATATTGCGTGTAGTCGAGGTCCTCGGGGTTCTTGCTTTCGAGGAAGAGGATCTTCTGGCCGTTGACCATCATGGCGTTTTCACCCGGAACGGGCGTGCAAACACCGTGGAAGTAACGGTGTACCGAGTCGGTGCGGAACAGGTTGATACGCTTCAGGATATCCTCCGGTGAGTTCTTGCGGGTAACGATGGCGCGTACGCGGAGGGCATCGCCTCTGCCGGCCATCTCCGTCATCTCACGGCAAAGGATACGACCGATACGGCCGAAACCGTAAAGAATCACATCCTGCACCTTGTTGCTGCGCGGGTTGGCGTCGATGATGTAGTTGAGTTTGTCGCGGACAAAAGCGGTCACGTTGTTATTGTACTTTTCTTTCTCATCCGTCCACTCGGAGTTGAGACGACCAAGGTCGATACGGGCGGGAGCCAAGTTCTCGGCAAGGAGGGCCTTTGCGATGAGCAGAGAATCCTGCACACGGACGGGCTTGCCCAAAACAGCTTCAGCACGAAGATGCTTGTTCAAAATCTTACCCGAGCCACGGTTGACCAACAGCGAACGCAACAAGATGAGTTCCACTGACTTGTCGTACCATAGTCTACCAACGATGTTAATCAGTTCGTTGGCGGCTTTTTCGTTTTCATTCCATGCCTTCAAAGAGGTTTCGAAAGTGTCATTTTTCATACTTGTACTTTTTATTCTACAATGAGGTTTGATTTAGTAAGTTTGGGGCAAAGTTAGGGATATTTTCTTTGCAAGCAAGCGAAAACGCACAAAAATTTTTAATTTGAAAAAAATCGAGGAGAAAAAGCGAAAAACTCACTTCTTATGTAGTGTTTTTACGCCTATTTTGTATTTTTGCCGAAAATTAAGCTTTACTATGGACAATAATTCGACAAGCTCACTAACCAGTGATTGTTTATACACCTCCTATCTGAGCATTCTGAAAGAGGAACTCGTGCCTGCCATGGGCTGCACCGAACCTATTTGTTTGGCTTACGCTGCCGCCAAGGCGCATGAAATCTTAGGTGAGATGCCCAAGCGCGTGGAAATCAAGGCCAGCGGCAACATCATCAAGAATGTGAAGAGCGTCATCGTGCCCAACACCAAAGGCATGAAAGGTCTGAAAGCCTCCGTGGCGGCGGGCATCGTGGCCGGCAACCCCAAGAAAGCCTTGGAAGTCATCGCTGAGGTGACCCCAGAGCAGAAAAAGGAAATCGCTGCCTTCCTTGACAGCACTTTGATGACCATCGTTCCGCTCAATGTCATCGCCCAGTTGGATGTAACAGTCACCTTATATACTGAAGAGCACTCCGCCAGCGTGCGCATCGCGGGTTTCCATACCAACATCGTGAAGATGGAAAAAGACGACAAGGTGCTGTTCGACTCGGGTTATGCCGACACTGGAGCCACCAAGCTCACCGACCGCAAATGCCTCAACATGAAAGGCATCTACGACTTTGCCAACACCGTTGACATCGAAGACCTCAAGCCCATTATCAAGCCACAAATCGAGTGCAACAAGGCCATTTCAATGGAAGGTCTCAACAACAACTGGGGTGCAAATATCGGCAGCACCATCATGAGCTTTGGCACCGATGTGAGAATCAAGGCCAGAGCGTGGGCTGCGGCAGGTAGTGATGCACGCATGAGCGGCTGTGAGATGCCCGTCATCATCAACTCGGGCAGCGGCAACCAAGGCATGACGGTCAGTCTCCCCATCTTAGCCTATGCTGAAGAATACCACATCGACGATGATCGTGTTTATCGTGCTGTGGCTTTGTCGAACCTCGTGGCTATCCACCAGAAGACGGGTATCGGCAGACTTTCAGCCTATTGCGGTGCGGTCAGTGCAGGCTGTGCCTCGGGTTGTGGCATCGCCTACCTCTTGGGCGAACCGCTCTGCATCATCGAGCACACCTTGGAGAATGCCTTGGGTATCGCTGCGGGTATCGTCTGCGACGGTGCCAAGCCTTCTTGCGCAGGCAAGATCGCCCTTTCCGTGGAAGCAGGCATCCTCGGCTATGAGATGAGCAAGCAAGACGACAATCTCCTTGGCGGCGACGGCATCATCGGCAAAGACGTGGAAGAGACCATCGACCACATCGGCCGCCTCGGTCGCAACGGCATGAAGGAGACCGACGTGGAGATCCTGAAAATCATGGTGGAATAAGCCTACCATTCCGAATCACTGCTATATTTTAACAAAAAGTTATCAACAATCCGTGTTGAAAAGTTGTTGAAAACTTATTGAGTGTCAAATCATTCCATCAAGGACAATTTCCTAATTTTGGAGTTTATCCGTAGTGGATATTTGCTTTGATTAATCAATTAAGTATCAAATAATTAAATTCAACACGATGAAACGAAAACTAACATTATTGTTGACAGCGTTTTTGCTGCTGTCGGGAATGCGCTCATGGGGGCAACTCAGGACGGAGGCCTCCATCGACTTTTCCGAACAAGGGTACAGCAACGGTCAAGAATTTGACGGAGTAATGATTGACATTGACGAAAACGTCACCGTAGTGTTCAACAAAGGGACAGGTAGCACCACACCTAAGTACTACAATACGGGAACTGCCATGAGAGCATACGGCGGTAACAACTTCGTCGTATCTTGCACAGGCACAATTAGCTCCATCACCCTTACCTATGGTTCAGGAGACGGTTCCAACGAAATCCTAACCGAGGTAGGAAGCTTTGAATCTCCAACCTGGACAGGCAGTGAATCGGAAGTCACCTTCACCATTGGTGGCACATCCGGACACCGTCGTATCAAAGCCATTGATGTGACTTATTCCTCTGGAGGCGCTCCTCAACAATATGTGGCCACCCCAACCTTCAATCCTGCAGCAGGCGTGTACTTTGAGCCTCAAACCGTCACCATTAGTTGTGAGACTACCGGTGCTACAATCCATTACACCACGGATGGCACTACACCTACTGAAGAAAGTCCTGTCTTCAGTGCTGCTTTGAGCATTGACGAAACAACCACGGTGAAAGCAAAGGGGTGGAAGTCCGGATATCAGCCTAGCCCCGTTGCCTCTGCAACTTATTCCATCACCAACCTCGTCACCATCGCCGAGGCACGTGCCTTAGCCATCAACGAATATGCCTTGGTGCAAGGCGTGGTGACTTTCATTGAAAGCCGCAACGTGTATGTTCAAGACGCCACAGGCGGCATCTGCCTCTACTTGAATTCTGGCACCGTGCCTTCCGACTTGGCCATTGGCGACCTGGTGCAAGCCTACGGCAAACGCGCCAGCTATAACGGCTTGGCAGAATTGAGCAACATCAACGGTGGCAACAGCGATGAATACGACATCCATCTCCGCATTGTGCGCTTCGAGATCAAGCCAG
>DAIOUZ010000210.1:0-5421 GCA_036759285.1 Candidatus Limiplasma sp.
ATATCCGTATTCTTTTTGAGCGACTTGCATGTTCAAGATGTCGCTGAAAAGGAAAGTATGTGCGTTTTCGGGGGTTACTTTTTCCAGTTCTGGGCCTGGTGTGTGTACCAATACGTGTTGGAGTTTTCCTATTTCTGAGTTTACACTGACGTTGATTCCTTGTGAATCCATAAAAAGCGATTTGATGAAACAATAAGAGCCTTGCGTTTGACTTGAGGCTCCAAATATGGGTGCAAAATTACGTTTTTTTTCGGAAATTCCAATGAAAAAAGTGGAAATCCTTGCCTGACCCCGACCGATGGAGTCGTAACATGTTGTTAGTCACCTCGAAAATCATTGTCTTGGTCGAGGTTGTAGGCCTTGAACTTGAGTTTTTCGGGTTGATGGATGATGAGGTAAAGTTTTTCGTAAGTTCCTGTGCCCCAGTTCCCAACCAGAGTGGCTTCATTTGTTAAAATTTTTAGTTCACCAAGGAATTGGCTGCGCGGTATGGCGTAGGCTCCCAGACTCATCAGATGGCTGGTCTCCTGTTGGCAATCAATGAGCTTGAAGTCGTGACTTTGGAGAAACTGGTGAAGCGCATGGAAGGCGACTTTGGAGGCATCGGTCTCGGTATGGAACATCGACTCGCCAAAGAAAGCCTTGCCCAGAGAAACCCCATAAAGGCCACCGACCAATTCTCCCGCAAGATAGGTCTCGAAGGAATGGGCGAGGCCGAGCTCGTGAAGATGGCAATAGGCTTCGACGATTTCGTCAAGAATCCAAGTGCCGTCTTGGTCTTTGCGGGGCGTCTCGGCGCAATGTAGCATGACTTCACGGAAGTTGGTGTCGATTCTCACCTCAAACTTTTCTGATTTCAGCGTGTGCCGCAGCGATTTGCTGACTTTCATCTCGCCTGGTCTGATGATGAGGCGAGGGTCAAGTGACCACCAGAGCAAGGGCTCGCCTTCGCTGTACCATGGGAAGATGCCGTTGGCATAGGCCACGATGAGCCGCTGGGGTGAGAGGTCACCACCAATGGCCAACAGACCTTGCTCGTCGGCACGGTCGGCAGGAGGGAAGAAACAGTCGTCTTCGTTGAGTTCGTACAAAAAACGCATATCGTTCGAAATGAATGGCAAAATTACATATTTTTGCACTTTCAATCGAGACGATGCCACGATATTTCATCCACATGGCCTACAACGGCAGCCGCTATCACGGCTATCAGATCCAGCCGCACTCCGAGAGCGTGCAGGAAACGGTGGAGAAATGCTTGAGCCTGAAGTTGGGACAGTCGGTCTCCATCACAGGTTGCGGTCGCACTGATACAGGTGTCCATGCGCGCAACTATTACGCCCATTTCGACTTTGACGGTGAAATTGCTGATACGGAATCCTTTGCCCATCAGATGAACGCCTTCCTTCCCGAAGACATTGTGATTTATTGGATTTGGCAGGTCGCAGCTGATTTGCATGCCCGTTATGATGCCGTGTCGCGCACCTATCATTACTACATCACGCGTACCAAAAATCCCTTCCATATCAACGATGCATACTTCCTTTATGGAGACCTGGACCTTGTCAAAATGCAAGAAGCTGCCGATATCCTCTTTGAATACGAGGACTTTACGAGTTTCTCTAAGGTGCATACTCAGGTGAAGACCAACAACTGCATGATCATGGAAGCGCGTTGGTTTGAACAGGACGATTTGTTGGTGTTCCACATCAAGGCTGACCGATTCCTGCGCAACATGGTGCGGGCCATCGTTGGCACTTTGTTGGAGATAGGGAAGGGGCGCATGACCTTGGAGGAGTTTCGTGCCGTCATCGAGCGCAAGGACCGCTGTGAAGCAGGAACCTCGGTGCCTGCGTATGCTTTGTTTTTGGAAGAAGTGGAGTATAATCAGGTAGATTCCCCTTCGGGGAATGGAGAGAATACTAAGTGTGAAAGCGGCGAAAGAAACCGTTTCCAACATGTAGACTCTTCAATCGCCGCCTTGCAACAAAAACAAAAGTCTCCATTCCCCGAAGTGGAATCTCATTAAATCTTTAAATTTTGAATCTTAAATCATAAATCTCAGATATGTTCCAGAAAATCATTCGTTTTTGCGTAAAACTTGTTCAAAAATACTTGCCTGAACCCTTTATCTTCGCCGTGGTGTTGACCTTGGTGGCCTTCATCATCGCCATGCCCATCTGTCATCAGTCGCCGCTGGAGGTGGTCGAGCATTGGGGCAATGGCGTGTGGTCGCTGTTGGCTTTCGCCATGCAGATGGCCTTGGTGCTGGTGACAGGCTCGGCCTTGGCGGCAGCTCCTTCTATCAAAAGGGGCATCAGCGCTTTGGCGGCCAAACCAAAGACGCCTGCGGGAGCCATCGCCTTGGTGACGGGCATCTCTGCCATCGCTTGTTGGCTCAACTGGGGTTTCGGCCTTATCGTCGGGGTCATCTTCGCCAAGGAAATCGCCAAGAAACTGCGTGGTGTGGATTACCGCTTGCTCATCGCTTCGGCTTATAGCGGTTTCGTGGTGTGGCACGCCGGCCTTTCGGGTTCCATCCCGCTGACCATGGCCACAGAAGGCTCAAATCTTGAAACGGTTACGAAGGGGGCATTGACGCATCCCATCCCGATAGGTCAGACCATACTTGCGCCACAGAATCTCATCATGGTGGCCGTGGTTATCGTAGCCATCGTGGTGGTCAATTCGTTCATGCATCCCAAAGGGGAGCATGTGGTGGCTATCGAGCCTTCGCTGCTGTTTGAGGAAGAAGCCAAGCCTGAACCCAAGGCGACTACCCCTGCCGAGAAGATGGAGAACAGTCGCGTCCTTTCATGGATTATTTCTTTGTTGGGCTTGTCTTATTTGGTCATCAAATTGTTCTTCAAGGGTGGCAGTTTCGACCTCGGTGCGGTCATTATGTTGTTCCTGTTTTTGGGCGTCATCCTGCATGGCACGCCTTTGGCTTACGTCAGGGCGTTTGGAAAATCAGTGGGTGGTGCGGCTGGCATTCTGTTGCAATTTCCCTTCTATGCAGGTATCATGGGTATCATCACGGGTGTGGGTGCGTCGGGTATCTGCTTGGGCGAAGTGATTAGTAACGCGTGTGTGTCCATCTCCACGCCAAAGACCTATCCTTTGTTTACTTTCTTCTGTGCGGCCATCTTGAACATGTTTGTGCCATCAGGTGGCGGTCATTGGGCCATTCAGGCACCGATTATGTTTACGGCAGGTGCGGCTTTGGGTGTGGCTCCTGGCCTTACGGGTATGGCTATCTCATGGGGCGATGCCTGGACCAACCTGATTCAGCCTTTCTGGGCGTTGCCGGCCTTAGCCATTGCCAAATTGAATGCAAAAGACATCATGGGCTTCTGCATTATTGACTTGTTCGTCACGGGATTGATTATCTGTGCAGGCTTGTTGCTTTGGGCGTGATTCCATCAAAATGAATCCATGCCGTCCCATTCCACCAGGTCTTGGCGGACATAGCCTTCTTTGTTTTTAACGCGGATTTTGTACCAGTCGTTGACCTTTCCAATGCAGGGATAGGTCTCCGGAACAGAGCCTTTCACATAGGAAATCTGTGTCACGACAGGAGACTCGGTCGTAGGTTGTTGCCTGATGTTGACATGAGTGCGTTTGGTATAGAGGATACCTTGCTTGTTTGCTGCACTAAAGACCACTACCTTATGTCCTACCTTCGGCACCTCAAAATCTTCTTGAACGCTGACGGTATAGGTATTTTCGTTGGTGCTTACGTAACGGCCCACCACATTCCCCATATTGTCAAGCACCATCTTCATGTTGTCAGCTGAGGCTGCTTTCACCATTGGCCCCGTTGCGTTGCTTGTAGCGGTTGGGGTCAGCGAATCGGTTTCCGTAGCTATGGAATCCGCGGTCTCGTCAATTGTTTCCGAAGCATCGCGTCTGCCTCCACAAGAGAAGGCGGTTATGCCCAAACATAGCAGAATCAATGCGGTAAAGAAGTGCTTTTTCATGGCCAAGTGTTTTTTAGTCCACAAAAATACGAAAAAATTGTTGAATGGGAGGAAAAAGAAAAGAGCAAGGTTGAAAATCAACTTTGCTCTCATTCAGTAGCGGGATCGAGAATTGAACTCGAGACCTCCGGGTTATGAATCCGACGCTCTAACCTGCTGAGCTATCCCGCCTCGTTTCGGGGTGCAAAAGTAGACAATTTTTCAATACGGTCAACAAAAAAAGCGGAAAAAATGTTTTTTCCGCTTTTTTGTTTCCGTAACTCTTATTCAGTCAGCTCCTTGGCGGCTTGCTCAAGTTTGATGTCAAGGGCCTTAATAGCTGCTTCGAGACCGTTTGAAGTGTCGCCCTTCATGCTGAAGTAGAACTTGATCTTCGGCTCAGTGCCCGAAGGACGAATCGTAATCTTCGATCCGCTCTCAGTGAAGAACTGCAACACGTCGCTCTTGGGCAGGGTGATGGGCGTGACCTTTCCAGTCAACACATCCTTGGCTTCCTGGAGTTTGTAGTCGCGGGTCTCGATGACCTTCTCGCCAGCGATGACGGTGGGCGGAGTGGTGCGGAACTTGGCCATCAAAGCCTTGATTTCTTCGGTGCCGCTGATGCCTTTCTTGGTCAGCGAGACGAGTTTCTCTTTGTAGAGACCGAACTCCTTGTAGATGTCCATGAGCAGCTGGTACAGGGTCTTGCCTTGTTCGGCGGCCCAGGCAGCGGCTTCGGCAATCATGCTGGTAGCGATGACGGCATCTTTGTCGCGGACGAAGTCGCCAGCCAAGAAGCCGTAACTTTCCTCGCCGCCACCGATGAATTGCTTCTTGCCTTCGAGTTCAAGGATCTTGTCGGCGATGTACTTGAAGCCAGTCAGCACATCGTAGCGGTCCACATTGTACTTCTTGGCCATCTCGAAAATCAGCTCGGTGGTGACGATGGTCTTCACGATGAACTCTTTCCCAGTGAGTTTGCCTAACTCGTTCCAGCGGGTCAGCAGGTAGTAGACGAAGAGGCTGCCAGTCTGGTTGCCGTTGAGCAGGATGAACTCGCCCTTGTCGTCCTTTATGGCGATGCCCACACGGTCGGCGTCGGGGTCAGTGGCCATGACAAGGTCAGCGTTCACTTCTTGCGCCTTCTTCACGGCCAAAGCCATGGCGGCAGGCTCTTCGGGGTTGGGTGACTTCACGGTGGGGAAGTTGCCGTCGATGACCATCTGCTCCTCAACGCAGTAGACATTTTCAAAGCCCTTGCGCTTCAGGATTTCGGGCACCAAGCGGCGACCTGTGCCGTGGATGGGCGTGTAGACGATGCGCATGTCCTTGTGCTTCTTGATGAGGTCGAGCGAGAGGGAGAGGCCATACACCTTATTTAAATAGATGTCGTCAAACTTCTCGTCCAATACGGTGACGAGTTCGGGGTTGCGCTTGAAGTTGACCATAGAGGGGTCGGTGATTT
>DAIOUZ010000211.1:0-5388 GCA_036759285.1 Candidatus Limiplasma sp.
TGAAGCGTCAGCTGGGCATCAACGTCGGTGAGGTCACTCCCGACGGCAAGTTCTCACTGACTTGCCTCCGCTGCGTCGGTGCCTGCGGTCTTGCTCCTGTCATCGAAGTCGGTGAGAAGGTGTACGGCCGTATGACTCCAGACCGCGTCAAGGACGTGCTGGCTGAGTACAAATAATCTTCACACCTATTATATTAATTAGGTTCATGAAAGAATCCCTGCCTGAAAAAGGTAGGGATTCTTTTCATGTATGGCGATTTTTCATATTTTTGCTTTTGAATTCATTCAATATGAGTGCTGTCTCCAGAGCAATATTAAAACAGTATTGGGGCTATCCCTCTTTCCGGCCATTGCAGGAAGAAATCGTAGATTCCGTGATGGAGGGGAGGGATACTTTGGCATTGTTGCCTACAGGGGGCGGCAAGAGCATCTGTTTTCAGGTGCCTGCCATGGCTATGGAGGGGATATGTTTGGTCATTACGCCGCTTATTGCGCTGATGAAAGACCAAGTGGCCCACCTTGTGGAGAAAGGTATTTCTGCTGCGGCCATTTATTCAGGAATGCATCTCGATGAGTTAGAATTGGCATATAATCAGGCGGTTTATGGTCGGTTGAAGTTCTTGTATGTCTCGCCCGAACGACTTCAAACCACACCCTTCATTGAAGCTTTGAAGCGGATGAGGGTTTGTCTGTTAGCCGTTGATGAATCGCATTGCATCTCACAATGGGGCTACGACTTTCGACCACCATATTTGAAAATTGCTGATATTCGTCCCTATATTCCGAAGACTCCCGTTTTGGCTTTGACGGCCACAGCCACGGCAAAAGTGGTGGATGATATCCAGTTCCGTCTTGGCTTTAAGCAGAAGAATGTCTTCCAAAGCAGTTTTGAGCGCAAGAATGTGACCTACAACGTGCTTCATGAAGCCGACAAATATGGTGTGCTCTATCGTAAGCTTAATGCTATGATGGAGGGAAGCGCCATCGTGTATGTGAGGAATCGCAAACGAACGCAAGTCATTGCGGATTGGCTCAACTCGGTAGGTATTCCAGCAACGTATTATCATGCTGGATTGGATACCAAAACTCGTGATGAGCGACAAGATTTATGGATGAAAGGGAAGGTGAAGGCTATTGTGGCGACCAATGCTTTTGGCATGGGTATCGACAAACCTGATGTTCGGTTGGTCATTCACATGGATTTGCCTGACAGTATTGAGGCATATTTTCAGGAGGCGGGACGTGCAGGTCGCGACTTGAAACCTTCAGAGGCATATCTGCTCGTTTCTCCATCCGACGTAAAAAAACTACAAGAAAACTTGACGCAGTCTTTTCCTGAATTGGATCGAATCAAGTTGATTTATAACGCATTGGGGAATTATTTCAACATCCCTGTCGGGGCAGGAGAGAATGTGTCTTATCCTTTCGTCATCGTTGATTTCGTCAATCGTTATAGTTTTTCCGTCGTTGAGGTATATCATGCCTTGAAAATTTTAGAAAAGGAAGGTTTCCTTATCCTTTCAGACAGTTTTGATGAGCCTTCAAAGGTAATGATTAAAGCTTCTAAGGACGACATTTATGGCTTTCAGGTCAACAATCCACAATATTGCGAATTAATAAAGTATATGCTCAGGAGTTTGCCAGGTGTATTGACTGATTTTGTAAAGATTAATGAAGAAGTGATGGCAAAGAAAACAGGCATGTCGACCGAGAAAGTGATGGAACTGTTGAAGAGACTGGAGACGTATAACTTTCTATCCTATGCTCCTCGTAATGATAAACCTCAAGTTCTATTTCTTTCGGAATTTGTTGATACAAAGCATTTTGTCCTATCAAAAGAGAATTACTATGACCGAAAGAGAGACGCAGAAGCGCGTGTGAAGGCTGTTATTGGTTTTGTGAACAACGATGAAGAATGTCGCAGTGTGCAATTGTTACGTTATTTCAATGAGAAGTCGAAAAAGGCTTGTGGGAATTGTGATGTATGCCAGAGAAAAGGAGATGATTTGATACCCTATACATCAATCGAGAAACGATTGAAAAGTGTGGTCAGCGAGAGCCCATTGTCTATGGAGGAGGTGATTTCGCAATGCAAAGAGTATGAAGAGGTGATGGTATTAGATGCCATTCGATTTTTGGTCGACAATGGTGTGTTTCAGTTGGGAAGCGATGGTTGTTTGAAGCGGAAGGAAAACAAAAAAAGCCGTCAACAATGACGGCTCATTTTTTTGCCATTTTAATTCTATTACTTAAGAATGTTGGCAGCGGGTTTGAATCTGACAACCTTCTTTGCTGGAATCTTGATGGTCTTGCCTGTTCTTGGATTACGGCCTTGTCTTGCAGGACGCTTCATCACAGACATAGTACCAAAACCGACGAGGGCAAGCTTGCCGTCCTTCTTCAGTTCTTCTTTGGTGGCATCGATAAAAGCGTCAACGGCTTTTCTTGCATCTACTTTGGTCATGCCGGTTTTCTCGGCAACTGCATTGATTAATTCAACTTTATTCATAATTAGTATAATTAGTAGTTAGACTTTTACTCGACAAAAGTAATGTATTTTTGAGAAATACAAGCGTTTTTAATAAAAAATGAGTGTTTTTTTCTGAAAAAAGTAAAAAAAAGTCAAAATATGCCTATTTTGCTCATTCAAAAGCGGTTTTCCAGACGCCATTCAGTTGAGTTCCCCTTAAAAAATCCTCTGTTGGCATGGCTTTTTTCCCTGCTTGTTGCAGATGAGTAAGAAGGATGAACCCGTCCGAAAGGGCAACTTTTAGTGTTTTTTTGTTGTCGGTCAATATGGTTCCGACAGGCGTGTCGGGGCGATTGGACTCAATCTTTGAGGCATAGACTTTCAAATCAATGGAATCACCATTGTCGGAAACGAGTCTGGTGTGTGCACCAGGGTAGGGAGAAAGCCCTCTGATATGGTTGTAAACAGTCTGACAGTCTTGGCTCCAATCGATATTGCAAAACTCTTTGGAAATTTTCGGAGCTGATTTCAAAGCCTGACCTTCAACAAGGTCCTCTTGGACTATAGTGTTGAGTTGCTTACTTTGGATCTTTTTAATGGTTTCAATAACGACTTGGTTACCCAAAAGCATCAGCTCGTCATGGAGCTCTCCAGCGGTTTCGTCTGGACGGATGCCAATACGTTCTTGCATGATGATTTCGCCTTTGTCGATTTCCTCGTTAAGGAAAAACGTGGTCAACCCAGTCTCGGTTTCACCGTTGATGATGGCAAAGTTGATGGGAGCTGCTCCACGGTATTGTGGCAAGAGCGAGGCATGGAGGTTGAAGGTGCCGAGAGCAGGCATCTGCCAAACCACAGCTGGCAACATCCTGAAAGCCACAACGATAAAGAGGTTGGCTTGGAAGGAAGCCAACTGCTCGAGGAAGCTTGGGTCCTTCAACTTTTCAGGCTGAAGCAAGGGGAGGCCATGCTCCAATGCGGTCTTCTTTACTTCTGAATATTGTAGTTTCCTTCCGCGTCCTGCAGGTTTATCGGGCATGGTGACCACAACAGCTACATCATAATTGGCTGCGAGGATGGCCTCAAGCTGTGATGCCGCGAATTCAGGCGTGCCGAAATATGCTATTCTGATCTTGTTTTCCATATACTGTCAAAAAAATGCCTGACCCATCAAGGATCAGGCATTTCTGTAGATTTCTTTTTTGGGTTATTTCATTCTTTCCTCTAAGCTAGCAATGTTTTTGCTGATTTCGAAAGCTTCATTGCTCAGAGGATAGTCTTTCTTCAGGGTTCTATAGGCTTCCAATGCCTTGGCATAGTCGCCCATGATTTCGTAGGTGTTGCCCAACTTGTTCAAGAAGAGCGGGCTGGTGAAGTCGTTGGGGTTCTTGGCAGCGGCCTTACCGTAATAGGTGGCGGCATTTTGGTTGTCGCCCAACTCCATATAGCAGTCACCGATGGCACCCAAAGCGAGAGGAGCCAAAACCTTATCGTTGTTGGTGTATTTCTTCAGGTATTCAATGGCGTCATTGTAATTGCCTTGCTTCATATAGCTGATGCCAGCGTAATAGGAAGCCAACTTGCCAGCCTTGGTGGAACCGTATTTGTTGACGATGTCCAAGAAACCGACGTTGTTGCCGTCGCCGTTCAGTGCAAGGTCATATTGCTCTTTTTCAAAATACTTCTGCGGCATGAAACTCTCGTTCATGGCGTTCTGGTTGCGCTTTTGATTGTATTTGGTGATGCCGAAAATTGCAAACGCAATGACCAACAGGGCAATGAGAATGATCCACAGGGTCTTCTGGTTGTTTTCAATCCAAAGTTCGGTCTTACTTAAAGCTTCTTCTACGTTTTCGAGTCTTTCGTCTCCTTGTTTTGTTTCTTGTTTTGCCATATCAATTCAAAATTTTGCGTGCAAAAGTACGCTTTTTCGGCATACCATCGACCAATTTTTTGCAATTTTTTCTTTTTTCGTATTTTTGCACTCCTTTATAATAATATAGACCGCATGAAGAAATCCATTGTGTACGACGGAAGAGAGACGCATAACCTTGAATTGCAACAAAATGCCGCTTATGATGCTGCCATGCTCGCGTTTCTGACGCAGTTCATCACCGATGAGCGGCGACAGCGTTTCGAAGAGGTACTCGATTTCCGCACACGGCATATCACCGTCGTTTTGGAGGATATCTTCCAGCCGCACAATGCTAGCGCAGTGTTGCGCAGCTGCGAGTTGCGCGGCATACAGGACGTGCATATCGTGGAAAACAACAACCATTACGATGTGAATCCCGAAGTAGTGATGGGCAGCACGAAATGGCTCAACTTATATCATTATGAAGGGAAGGAGTTCAACACGCCGACGGCTTACGAGCAATTGAATGAAAAGGGTTACAAGATTGTGGCCACCTGCCCTCATCGCGATGACTTCACCCCAGACACCTTACCCCTCGACCAACCCATCGCCTTGGTCTTCGGCACTGAGAAACTGGGGTTATCGGACTATGCCGTGGAACATGCCGACATGCACGTCCGCATCCCGATGTACGGCTTTACGGAGAGCTACAACATCAGTGTGTCAGTGGCCTTGCTGCTCTATTCGCTGACCAACCGCCTTCATGCCTCCACTGACATCGACTGGCATCTCACTGAGGAGGAACGTAATGCCTTACGCCTTGTATGGACGCGACGCTCATTGAGCCGCATTCGTCAGTACGACAGGAAGTTTCTGGAATTGCATCCGGAGTTTGCATGATGAGATTCCCAAGAGAGAGGAACAGCTCTTGTTTTATGGACCGCGGCGGCATGTAACTGTTACCCACTTGTAACTTTTACAGCCGCCGCGTGTTACTATTCTATCGCTTCATTTCTCGAGCGAAGTGAAGAGGAATCGTCATTCTATCACAAACTTGCTCACCA
>DAIOUZ010000212.1:0-5376 GCA_036759285.1 Candidatus Limiplasma sp.
AAAGCTTGGTCGGCATTACTTGTCTTGAACCAAATATTAATGGAGAAAGCGTTGCCTCCTGGAACGATATTGCCTTGGACAACTACATACGAACCTCCGTTGAGTTGTATGGATTGTCCTTCACCGCTCGGCGTATCTGTTGAGACGACTGCACCTGCACTGATGCCCGTATAATTGCCGAAATAGTCTTCAATTGCGTTACCGTCGAAATTGAAGAAGCAAGACAATCCATCGCTAATCACCAATGTGTTGTCAACGTATGAGGCTGAAACATTGAGGTTAGCGCTATTGTTGGTGCCATTCACGGTCACGGTGGTCGAAACAGGGCCGTGAATCTTGCTGCGGTCAATCATGGCCGTCACGAGGGTGCCGCTACCGGCGTTGGTACTACCCGACATCGGGTTAATCGTCAGCCAATCCACTGTAATCGGATTGATACTCCAACTAAGCGTAGTGCCAGAAGAACCTACATTTTTCACTTGGAAGGACATGGAAGTGGCGGTCTCGCCAAAGTCCAAGGAGCCCTCGCTCAGCTGCAGGATGGCCGTGCCAGTACCGTTTGAAGCCGCACTGAAGGTGATGGTTTGCGAAGCACCCGCGCCATTCACGGTGACAGAGGTGGAGACCATGCCATCGATTTGGCTGCGGTCAATGGTGGCAGTAACCATGGTACTGGCACCGCCCGCGGTGTTGCCTTCAGTAGGTGTCAAGGTCAACCAACTGACATTGATATTGGAGCAAACCCAGTTAAGCGAAGTGTTTGACGGGCCTGTGTTCATCACATAGAATGCAAGACTATTAGCTGTGGTTCCAAAGTCGAGTGAGTTTTCGCTCAATTGCAGTTGCGGACCGTTGTTGCCTGCAACACTCACGTTGATGGGCATCACGATGCTTTGGTCGGCGCTACGTACAGTAAGGTTGGCCGTGGTGCTTTGGGTGATGAGCGAACGGTCGATGTTCACCGTGATGGTTGTTTCTTGGCCGCCTTGCAGGTTGCCTGTGGAAGGCGTCACGGTCATCCAGTTCATGCTTTCCATGATTTCCCAACTTAGCGGCAAGGTTGCGCTGGCGTTGATGATCTTAAACTGCAATTGCGAGAAATTGGTGCTGAAGTCGAGGTATTCCACGTTGAGGCGGAAGCCGTTGACGGTTGGGCGCAATTGCATGTCGCCCGACGAGACGTTGCCCGCAGTGATGCTGATGTTCTTGGTGTTGCTCTCGAATCCGGCTTTCACGCCTTGCACGGTGTAGTTGCCTGGCTCGAGGTTGTTGAACTCGTAACGACCATCGCTGCCGGTAACGGCGGAAGCTCCTGTCGGACTGAGCGAGATGTTCACGCCTTGGATGGGTTCGGTAGTGTTCATGTTGGTGACGATGCCTTGAATACGGCCCGTGGCTTTCTCCTTAGTGCAGGAGCTTAAGCCGAGCACAAGGGCGAACAGGATGCCCAAGGCCAGTTTCAGATGTTGCTTTTTCATTTATTTGATATTTAAGGATTTAAGATTCATGGATTTCAATACACACTCACGCTGATGGGAAGTATCTTCTCCATGTCGGCGGTGTGGATGGTGATGTTGCCCGTGGTGTTTTGGCTAATTAGGCTGCGGTCGATGGTGACGGTGAGGGTCACTTCCTGGCCGCCTTGCAGGTTGCCCGTGTTGGGGGTCACGGCCAGCCAGTTGAGGCTCTCAAAAATTTCCCAACTCATCGGTGTGGTCGCGCTAGCATTCATAATTTTGAAAGTCAGCGTGTTGAAGGCACTTCCAAAGTCAAGGTACTCCACGCTGAGGGTGAATCCAGTGGTCGCCCGAGGCCACGGCATCTTCGGCCACGACGATGCTCTTGGTGTTGGTCTCGAAGCCAGTCTTCATGCCCTGCACAGTGTATTGCCCGACCTCGATGTTGTTGAACTCATAGCGTCCGTCGCTGCCTGTCACGGCGGAGAGGCCGCCCGGACTGAGCGAGATATTCACGCCTTGCAGCGGCTCACCCGTGGTGTAGTTGGTCACAATCCCCTGAATGCGGCCATACTTGGTCGGGTTGGTGATGTCGTTGACTTTCTCGCATGAGGCCATCATGCACAGTGCAAAGGCGAGCACAGCGCCTATCAGCAGATTTAAATGTACTTTTTTCATTGTTGTTTGACTTTATATTTTTATTGATTCTTCTCAAACTTGATTTTCGCGAAGTTGGCCATGCCGGGTTCAAGCTTCACCCAACCTTCCCTTTCTATTGTCTCGCCATTTTTCAGTTGCTTCAGCATATCGTTGTTAAAGCTAATATTCTGATAAATCGCATTGCCTCCGTTGTCCAACAAGGCATCTCCGTTTGCATCAACGAAACTGGACTTGATTGGATAGGTCAACGGGCTGATGTTCTTGAGGATGGTGGGGTCGGAGGCCTTCACTCTGTATGTGAACGTAAGCGTAAGATAATCATAACTGGGTTTGTTCACGCTGGAAATCATACAGTCCGTAATCTCGACCCCCAAGTTATCGTCACATTCACAAGGAAGGCTTTTGCCCATAAG
This sequence comes from Candidatus Limiplasma sp., assembly GCA_036759285.1. Taxonomy (GTDB): domain Bacteria; phylum Bacteroidota; class Bacteroidia; order Bacteroidales; family F082; genus Limimorpha. The sequence goes on from DAIOUZ010000212.1 coordinate 2,531, forward strand.
AGAGGCCATTTCCTTCTCTATTGCGGCTTGGGCCTCTTCCACGATTTTCTTTTGCTTCTCTTCGTTTTGATTATAGAGTTTCCTCCAGTTCTGCTCCCTCTTGTCGGAGTCGTCAGCATACTTTTCGTTGTTTTTGGCTCTTGCTTCCTCAAATTGGGAATTATTGGCTGCAATTTTGGCACGTGTCTCGCCAGCAATGTTCACCAAGTCGCCGAGGAACTCGTTTTTAGGAGATTTCTGGTAGTTCACTTTGATGCTGCTATCACCGCCAGATTCGCTTCCGCCACCTCCGCATGAGGTCAGGACAAGTGCGAAGGCAAAAGCACCCGCACATAACATGGTCGTTAAAAGACGTTTTTCTTTCATTTTTTCTTTTTTGCCAAGGTTATTACCCATTTTGGCTCGTCGGGGATTGATTGTTTGAACTCATGAAATGATTGTTGACAAAAGTCGCCAGAATTATCTGCATTGGTCTTTCATTTGCCCAAAAATCAGTTTGCACTGCGTAAAAAGTCGCCCCGATATTTATCAATACGTAAAATATGAATTTGCAATGCGTAAAAATTGAGGCTTTTGCGGGATTGTTTCAAACGATGAATAAAAAAACGTATCTTTGCCATCAATGAATAGCGAACCTTTTTACATATTACTGCTGTGTTTTGTCTCTGGCGTGACGCAATGTTTGTTGACGTTATGTGGCATTTATATGCTCTTGAAATACCGCAACTACCAGTTTCAACGGGTTTTTGCTGCCGTCTTAATCTTGCATGGCATCGGCTTTTTCAACAACTTTGTGGTGTTGGCCTGCCACGACCAATCCTTTTCAGAGTTCCTTAACTCACTCTTAGTTCTCTTTGATTACGTGATTGTGGGCGGATATATGATGTTCGGCGTCTCTTTGGTTTTCCCCGACCGAATCAAGACACGACATTTGCTGCTTTTTGAGACTCCCTACCTTGGAGCCATGCTTTTGTTCGCATTCACACGCACCACATGGATTCTGCCTGCGGTTCAAATATACACTTTTTCAGTCTCATTGGCTCTTTTGATCTATTTGAGTCTCTCCATTAGAAAACACACTAAGATGCTGCGTGATAACGTGGGCAACATGGAGTATTTCGACCTCCGTTGGAGCACTTATCTGATTGCCTTGTTTTTTGTTGTCCAACTCGTTTGGAGCATTGAAAGCCTGTCGCAGCAGTCGTGGTTTTCCTCATCGGCAAGTGAGCGCAACCTGATTTTCGACACCCTTTATTGCATCCTCATTATGATTGTGATACTTTTCGCCATGAAGAAAATCATCAAGCAGGAGGTGTTTGTTGTGTCGACAGAGGAAACAGAAGAAACCGAAACGGAAGAACCTGTTATAGTCACCCCAACAAATAATGCCTTGATAAACAGCAATATTGAGCAAATCATCCTTGAGAAACGATACTATCAAGACAACACGCTGACTTTGCAGAAACTGGCGCAACACCTGGGCACCAACCGACAATATCTTAGCAACTATATTAATCAGATAAAAGGCATGACCTTTTACGACTATATCAATGATTTCCGTTTGAATGAGGCCAAAACTTTGTTGGAAGGGAAAGGCACCGATAATCAATATTCTTTGGAGGATATTTCGGTCATGTCGGGATTCAATTCATACGCAACCTTCCTGCGTTCGTTCAAGAAAAAGTTCGGGCAAACCCCGTCGCAATATTTGGTTGGGAAAAAATCTTGAAGAAATCCAGCTTTTTTCAGCTTGGCTTACCGATTTTTTTCCTAACTTGCGCCCAAATTGAAAAAAGCACTATGAACACAGAAGAATTAAAAGACATTTTCAAGCAACGCTTTGGAAACGAGGGCGTTGTCTACACTTCACCAGGCCGCATCAACCTCATCGGTGAGCACACCGACTACAACGGCGGCTATGTTTTTCCTGGCGCCATCGACAAAGGCATCTACGCCTGCATCCGCCTCAATGGTACCAACAAGGTTCGCGCCTACTCCGCTGACTATAATGCTTATTGCGAGTTCGGTCTCAATGAAGAGGACAAACCCAACGAGCCTTGGGCACGCTATATCTTCGGCGTGTGCCGCGAGATCCAGAAACGTGGTTATAAGGTCGCAGGTTTCGACACGGCTTTCTTCGGCAACGTGCCGCTCGGCGCTGGCATGTCATCGTCGGCCGCCTTGGAGAGCACCTTTGCCTTTGCCCTCAACGACTTGCTGAACCTCAACATCGACAAGTTCGAGTTGGCGCGCATTGGCCAGTCCACCGAGCACAACTACTGCGGTGTGAAATGCGGCATCATGGACCAGTTCGCCTCGCTCTTCGGCAAGGCAGGCCACCTGATGCGCCTCAACTGCGCCACGATGGAGTTCGAGTATTTCCCCTTCAACCCCAAGGGCTACAAGGTGGTGCTGCTCGATACCGTCGTGAAGCACGAGTTGGCTTCTTCGGCCTACAACCGTCGCCGTGAGTCGTGCGAGAACGCCTGCGCCCATATCGCCAAGAAGCATCCCGAGGTGAAATATTTGAGCGATGCCACGATGGCCATGCTGAATGAAATAGACGTGGAAATCCCCGCTGAGGATTACATGCGCGCGGAGTATGTCATCGGTGAGAAGCAACGCGTCCTCGACGTATGCGACGCCTTGGAAAGAGGTGATTATGAGACCGTAGGAGAGATGATGTACCAGACCCACTTCGGTCTGAGCCGTCTGTACGAGGTTAGCTGTGAAGAGCTGGATTTCCTTAACAAGCTTGCCCGTAAGATGGATGTGACCGGATCTAGGGTTATGGGCGGCGGCTTCGGCGGCTGCACCATCAACCTTGTAAGGTCAGAACTGTACAA
>DAIOUZ010000213.1:0-4861 GCA_036759285.1 Candidatus Limiplasma sp.
CATCCTTAACCAAATTCTTTCGAAGGATGTTACCAACGTGTGTGTCGTCGTGACGAGGTACTTCGGCGGCATCAAACTGGGCACATCAGGGCTCATCAACGCTTACAAAACCGCCGCCCGAGATGCCCTTGACAACGCGCAGATTGTGGAGAAAACCATAAATGAAATTTACAGTTTGGAATTCGAGTACCCTCTGATGAACGAGGTGATGCGCATCATGAAAGAAGAAAATCTGGAGCAACAAAACCCGCACTTCGAATTAGACTGCTATTTAGAGTTTTCAACAAGAAAAAATTCCGCTTCGAAAATTTTCGAAAAATTCGACAATTTATTCGGGGTAAAAATAACACACATTAAAACAGTGTAAAACAATAAATTACAAAAATTTTAAGTTTTTCATAACTGAAAACCTCGTAATTTTGGAAAAAGAAAATTGAAAGTCAATAGGTTTTTGATTTTTTTATGAACAATTAATCGTATACCTTTGCAAGGTCAAAAAAGCCCAGAAAACGGGCAAAACACGATCTCCTTTCTACCCCAAAAAGTAGTTTGAAAGACAATAATTTAAGGTATTTTATTACGATGAGCAACCATGTCGAGATATGGAATAAATGTCTGTCTGTGATTAAAGACAACGTCACAGAGCAGGGCTATAAGACATGGTTTGAGCGTATCATCCCGCTTTCGCTGGTCGACAACACGCTCACTATCCAAGTGCCTACCTATTTCTTTGTGGAGTACCTTGAGGAGCATTACATCGACTTGCTGAAGATGGTCATCAAACGCTTCGTTGGAGAGAAAGGCAAACTGGATTATAAGGTGGTTGTCGTCAACACCGATAATGCTGGCACTGTCACCGTTCCCAGTGCGAACCGCAACTTCCCGAAAAATCCCATCGGCCAACCTGCGCCAGAACGTCTGTCGCAAAGTCCTATCAACCCATTCGTCATCCCTGGGCTGAAGAAGCTTCAAATCGACTCACAACTCAACGAGCACTACACCTTCGACACATTCATCGAAGGCGACTGCAACCGTCTGGCTCGTTCGGCAGGCTTGAAAATCGCCAAAGAGCCTGGTAAAACGGCTTTCAACCCCTTGGTCATTTATAGCGGTACTGGTTTGGGGAAAACCCATCTCTGCCATGCCATCGGATTGGAAACCAAACGGTTGCATCCAGAGAAGACCGTGCTTTACGTGCAAGCCGAGCAACTCTCTACGCAATATGTGACGGCCAACAAGAACAACAACCGCCCTGACTTCATCAATTTCTACCAGATGATTGACGTGCTCATCATCGACGACATCCAGTTCCTTTCGGGCAAGGCTGGCACACAGGACGTGTTCTTCCACATTTTCAACCACTTACAGCAGAACAACAAACAGATTGTCATCACCAGCGACAAGTTCCCTTCCGATTTGCAAGGCATGGAAGACCGCCTGCTGTCGCGCTTCAAATGGGGCCTGACCGCCGACCTTCAATCTCCTGACCTGCCCACGCGCACTTCCATCATCCGCGAAAAGCTGCACGACAACGGCATCAGCTTCCCTGAGGAAGTGGTGGACTATATCGCTGGCAATGTGCGCAATAACATCCGTGAGTTGGAAGGCGTGATGAACTCGTTGATGGCGCAGTCGCTGCTCAACAAGAAATCCGTCACCATCCAAATGGCGCAACAGATCATCGACCGCTTTGTACGCAATACCGTCAAGGAAGTCTCGGTGGAATACATCATTAATATCGTCTGCGAGTATTTCAAAATCTCGCCTGAGCAAATGGCGCTCAACACGCGCAAACGCCAAGTGGTGCAAGCCCGACAGATTGCCATGTACCTCTCCAAAAAATATTCCAACGCCAGCCTCGCCTCTATCGGGCAGCAATGCGGCAAGAAAGACCACGCCACGGTGCATCATGCCTGCAAGACCATCGCCAACCAGCTGGAAACCGACAAGCAGTTCAAGGTGATGTTTGCCGACATCGAGAAGAAAATCGCCTTGTCATAACCCTTCTTTTTATGACCAACAACTTCGGAAAACTCTATCTTGTGCCCAACTTGCTTGGCGCGACCAAACCTGAACAAGTTATCCCTGCCGGAACGCTCAACATCGTGAAGCGTTTGAAGCATTTCGTGGTGGAAAACACTCGCACCTCGCGCCGTGTGCTGAGCCGCATCGGGATGGATAATGCCATCGACGACATTGAATTCATCGAACTTGACAAACACAACGCCCGCAACCTTGACCTCATGGAACACCTCGGTGCCTGTCTCCAAGGCGAAGACATGGGCTTGATGTCGGAAGCCGGCACGCCCTGTGTCGCAGACCCAGGCGCTTTGGTAGTGGATTTGGCCCACTCCGCAGGAATACAAGTGATCCCGCTGGTTGGACCCAACGCGATGATTCTAGCCTTGATGGCTTCGGGCTTCAACGGGCAAGCCTTTGCTTTCCATGGTTACCTGCCCATTAAGAGTCCTGAAAGACAAAATGCCATCAAGGATTTGGAGCTTAGGTCGGCGGTCAACAACGAGACCGAACTTTTCATCGAAACGCCTTTTAGGAACAATGCCATGTTGCAGGATTTGTGCAAAAACCTTCACCCTGCCACACGCGTCTGCATCGCCTGCAACCTCACCTGCGATGACGAACTCATCATCAGTCAAAGCATTGGGGAATGGAAAAACTACAAGGGCGACTTAAACAAAAAGCCCGCTGTGTTTTTGGTTTACAGCGAGCCGAGAAGGAACTTCCAAAGAAGAAAGTAAACTACCGGATATTCAACACGCGGTGAATTTGCAAGGAAAGCCGCCAGTCCGGGTTTTTCATCACTGCCTCGACGCAGGCTTTCATGTTGGTCTTTTGTCGCGTTTCGTCTTCACAAAAACAAGGTTGCAAGAAACGATGCTTGGACGCAATGTCATCATATTGCGCCAAATCCTGACCGAGATAAACCACCTTTAACTCATCGCAATGTTTTAACACACAAGGTTCTGCGTCGCCGCCTTCAAAAGCCGACTTCGGTGAAAGCGTCACCCAATCCAGATTGCTCGGCAAAGGTCGCGTGCCGTTGGTTTCAATGGTGACAGTCTTTCCTGTCTTTTGTTTCAGTTCCGCCACAAATGCCTCATCGACGAACAACGACGGCTCGCCACCAGTCAACACGACCAAGGGTGCACTGGGATACTTATTGACCTCATCCACAATCTCCTCCAATGACATCATCTCCCCTGATTGATGCTGGGTGTCGCAAAAAGCACAATGCAGGTTGCAACCACTGAAACGCACGAAGACAGCAGGCGTACCGCTATGATAGCCCTCGCCTTGCAAGGAGTAGAATATTTCGTTGATCTTATACATGGACACGAGACTTCGGGACTCGGGACACGAGACAGAGAGACCCGTTGTCTCGCGTCTCGCAGTCCCGCGTCAATCAATCAAAGTTTTGCGGCGCGTCGTCCTTGATGTACGAGGCCTTGTTGTCGCGCGACTCCCATACATCGGCGCGGTAACAGTTTGGGACGGTATCCACAATCCACTTGGCTAGGTTTTCAGCGGTAGGATTGAAATCCAACACCTCGTTGATGTTGGTATGATCGATCTTTCCGTGAATCAAGCGCTTGATTTCGGTAAAGTCGCACACCATGCCATTGCTGTCGAGCTTTTCAGTACGGCAATACACATTGACTTTCCAGTTGTGGCCGTGCAGGTTCTCGCATTTGCTCTCATAGTCAAGATACAGTTGATGACATGCGGATATTTCTAGGGTTTTTCTGACGTAATACATATTCAGTTGACAGTTTTTCAGTTGTTCAGTTTTCAGTTATTGCAGGTCGTTGAGCTTGTCAAAATCCCGTCTTGATTTCGGTCGGCCCTTCGACCCTTCGATGGGCCTCAGGGACCTCAGGCTCAGGGACCTTAGATTTTGCGGATTTATAATTCGTATTCAGTGGTGTCGTTGATGCCAGCGGCGAGGAGGGCTTCGATGCGTTCGCGGCAGGTACCACATTTGCCGCAGTGCTTCTCACCACCTTTGTAGCAAGAATAGGTCTCGCTGTAATCCAGCCCCAGCGCCTTGCCATGCTCAGCGATTTCCTTCTTGCTGAGATAAGTGTAGGGCGCAAAGACCTTGATGTTTTCGTACGTTCCCGCCGACATGGCCTCCGACATGGCGCTGATGAAGCCTGGACGGCAGTCGGGATAGATGGAATGGTCGCCAGCATGGTTGGCAATCATCACGCGTTTCAAACCGTTACTCTCAGCGACACCAGCAGCGACCGCCAACATGATGCCGTTGCGGAAGGGCACCACGGTCGATTTCATGTTCTCGTCGTTATAGTTGCCTTCAGGAATGTCTTCAGGATTGCCAAGCAAGGCGCTCTTGAAATAGCGGTACATAAACTCCAATTGGATGACGATATGCTTGATGCCCAGACGTTGGCAATGCGTCACAGCACAAACACGCTCGCGTCCATTTTGGGTGGAGCCGTAGTCAAAGGTGATGGCCATGGCGATTTCGTCCTTGAACTCGTAGAGCATCGTCGTCGAGTCCATGCCTCCGGAGATGATGATTACAGCGTCTTTCATATAGGATTATTTAACTACAGATTTAACAGATTTTACTGATATGTTTCTGATAATTATGAGGATGCAAGCATCCAATGAATACAGATTTGCTATCGTAGTAGGGAATCTGTAACAATCGGGCACTTGTGCCCTTTAAATTTCTAGTCGAAAATCCTTTTAATCTGTGCAATCTGTAGTTTATATTCATTATCATTGAAGAATTAGTAGTTGTGGAAACTTGCCAAAAGGCGTTGTTTCACCATGTCTTGATATTTTGGGTTTTGCCAGCCTTCAGTTTGATGGT
>DAIOUZ010000213.1:4871-5268 GCA_036759285.1 Candidatus Limiplasma sp.
GCCGTAGTTGGCGAAGGGCTTGATGGAGATGCCGCCACGGGGTTTGAACAGTCCGATGACCTCCAGATATTTCGGATCCATCAGTTTGACCAAGTCTTTCATAATGATGTTCACGCAGTCTTCGTGGAAGTCGCCATGATTGCGGAAGCTGAAAAGGTAAAGTTTCAGGCTCTTGCTCTCCACCATCAGTGTACGCGGAATGTAGTTGATAATGAGGTGTCCAAAGTCGGGTTGACCTGTCTTGGGGCACAAGGAGGTGAACTCAGGACAATCCATAGTCACAAGGTACTCGTTCTCAGGATGTTTGTTCTCAAACGTCTCCAACACCTCGGGCGTATAGTCGTAGCTGTACTGCGTGTTCTGGTTGCCCAGCAGCGTGACACCTTTCAGTTCTTGT
>DAIOUZ010000214.1:0-3497 GCA_036759285.1 Candidatus Limiplasma sp.
GATGGAACTTTGTTTAGAAACGGGATGCACCTCGCTGAACCACGTCGGCGAGGAGTTGTGCGGCGACAATGTGGCCAGCACCGTTAAGGACAACTTCACCACCCTCGTCTTGGCCGACGGTTTGGGCAGCGGCGTGAAGGCCAACATCCTCTCGACGCTCACCTCGAAAATCCTTTGCACGATGGCTTCCAACGACATCGACATCTACGAGTGTGTTGAGACCATCATCCAAACCCTTCCGGTGTGCTCGGAGCGCGGTGTGGCCTACTCCACCTTCTCCATCATCCACGTCGATACCGAGGGCAAAGGCGTGATGTTCGAGTTCGACAACCCCGAGGCCATCTACTACCATCGCGGCCAGTGCCAGAACTTTGAGCGCACCGAACTTGATGTGTGTGGCAAGAAAGTGTTTCGCACCGACCTGAACCTGGAGGAAGACGACATTATCATTGTTATGTCCGATGGCACCATTCACGCCGGCATCGGGCAAATCCTCAACTTCGGTTGGGAGCGCGACCAAATTATGGAGCACCTCAACGCCAACATCTCGCGCTCTATGTCGGCTCGTGCCGTGGCCTGCCTTTTGGCTTCGGCCTGCAACGACCTTTACGCCCACAAGCCCGGCGACGATACCACCGTGGCCGCCGTCAAAATTCGGAAGCGGTTGGATGTCAACATTATGGTCGGTCCGCCCGTCGATAAGGAAAAGGACGATTTCTACATCGAGCAATTCTTGGCCGGTCCTTCAAAGAAAATCGTTTGCGGCGGCACCAGCTCCACCATCGTGGCACGCCACCTGAAAACCGAATTGAAGACCAGCTTCGACTTCCCCGACAAGGAAGTGCCGCCCATCGGCTATATCAAAGGCATCGACCTGACCACCGAGGGTGTGCTTACCTTGCGCCGACTAATGCAAATGTTGGAGAAATACATCTCCATCACCGACCTCACGCCCAAAACCTTCACCAAGAAAGACGGTGCCTCGCTCCTCGCGGACTACCTCTTTGAACGCGCCACCCACATCACCTTCTTCGTTGGGCAAAGCGTCAATGTGGCCCACCAAGGGCTGCCCATCGACACGACGATGAAGATGAAAATCGTGGAGAAGATTGCCGCCGACCTCCGCAAGGTGGGCAAGATCGTAGAGTTGAATTATTATTGAACCCCTTTACCCAAAACAAGATGAACTCACAAAGGATTTTTGACACCGACGTACAGCTCGTCAAATACAAAGTGCTGAAAGAAGTCATCCGGCGCGCCTACGAGGGCGGATTGGAGAACGCCTACGTGGAAGTGCCCAAGTTGTTAAGCCCCGGCCCGAAAGCCGAAACGCGCTGCTGCATCTACAAGGAACGCGCCATTTTGCAAGACCGCATCCAGATGGCGATGGGCGGCGACAAGAGCAACCCCAACGTTATCGAGGTCATCGACAGCGCCTGCGACGAATGTCCGATTGACGGCATCTATGTCACGCCCGCTTGCCGTGGCTGTATGGTACACAGTTGCAAGGAAGTGTGTCCCAAAGACGCTATCACCATCGTGAACCACCGCGCCACCGTCGATAAGGACAAGTGCATCGAGTGCGGCAAATGCACCCAAGCCTGCCCCTACTCCGCCATCATCCTGCAACACCGTCCCTGCATGGTGAGTTGCAAGGTGAAGGCCATCTCCATCGACGAGAACAAGAAGGCCAAAATCGACAACGAAAAGTGCATCTCCTGCGGTGCGTGTGTCTATAAATGCCCCTTCGGAGCCATCTCCGACAAGTCGCTGGTGCTCGACATCATCGACATTTTGAAGAAATCGGAGAACAACACGAAATACAGGGTCTATGCCGTCATTGCGCCGGCCATCGTCAGCCAATGCCGCTTCGGTCGCGTCACGCAAGTCGTTACGGCCATCAAGAAGTTGGGGTTCCATCACGTTGTGGAAGCCGCCCTTGGTGCCGACATCACCCTCTATCGTGAGGCCCAGGAATGGAACGAGAAGAAACTGATGACCACTTCTTGTTGTCCTTCGTTTGTGAGTTTCGTGGAGAAAAACTTCCCCGAACTGAAGCAATACATCTCCTCTTCGGTCTCGCCGATGGTGGAAACCGCCCGCCTCATCAAGAAATCCGACCCGACGGCCAAGGTCGTCTTCATCGGTCCCTGCACCTCAAAAAAGTTGGAATACAGGCTTGAGAAGACCGGTGGTGCCATCGACAGCGTGATGTCGTTTGAGGAACTGCAAGCCTTCGTTGACGCTCGCGGCATCGACACTACGCAGATGGAAGACTCCGAGCTGAACAACGCTTCGTACTACGGCCGTATCTTCGCCAAGTCGGGCGGCATCGCCAAAGGCATCGCTGACGTGGCCAAGGAAATGGGCGTGGAAGGCGTGAAGCCCATCGCCATGAACGGCATCGCCGAGTGCAAGGCCGCTTTGACCAAGTTGAAATTCAACAAGGCCACCGAAAACTTCTTTGAAGGAATGGCCTGCGACGGCGGCTGCCTCAACGGCCCGGTGTGCATCACCCACAGCCCGCGCAATGTCGTCGATGTGGACAAATACGGCAACGAGGCCAAGGAGAAGACAATTTTCAACACCGTAAAGCTAATGACGGAGTTTTAATGAGATTTCATTTTTGTATTATTGTCCGAGGGTACGCCAATTCTGGTGTGCCCTCGGGCTGTTTTAGGGCGAGGAAACCAAACGTGAGGCTATGGATTTTATGCAATTGCACTTCTGGAAGCGCAGTTTTTGATTAAAATTGCACTTCGCGAAGTGCAATTTTTGATGTTTTTTGTACTTCTTGGAGTGCAATATTGAAAATTATTCCTATTTTTGCCAAAAATTTCGCTATGGAAACCTTGTTTGAATCCTTCCGCATTGCGCTCGAACTGACCCCGACAGATTACATCAGGTCGTTTCACGACAAAATCAATTGGAACAACCGCCTCATCGGGCTTTTGGGACAAAAAGGAGTGGGCAAATCGACCTTGTTGTTGCAGCACATCCGAAAGCTTGACAACATTGAGGAAACGCTTTACGTTCAGGCTGACGACTTCTATTTTTCGGGTCATCGCCTGTTCGACCTTGCCTACGACTTCTTCAAGCGCGGCGGCAGGCGACTCTACATCGACGAAATCCACAAATACAAAGGCTGGTCAACGGAAATCAAGATGATTTACGACAAGTTGCCGCTAATGTCGGTGGTTTATTCCGGCAGTTCGCTTTTGGCCTTGCGCAAAGGCGGCATGGCCGACTTGAGCCGCAGGGCCATAGAATACACCATGCCAGGGCTTTCGTTCCGTGAATACCTGAACATCTCCAACGGATGGAGCCTCAAAACCGCGACTTTGGAAGACATCTTAAAAGGGCGTGTCGATTTCCCCTACGGTGAGCACAGGCCGCTGAAATACTATGAAGAATACCGCAAGAAGGGCGTTTATCCCTTCTTTGCGGAGGACGATTTTCATTTGCGTTTGAAGCAGGCCATCAATGAGACCGTCGAG
>DAIOUZ010000214.1:3507-5137 GCA_036759285.1 Candidatus Limiplasma sp.
AACAGTGTGCCGTTCAAGCCCAACTACTCAAAACTGGCTCGCGACCTTGAAATCGGGCGCAACCAGCTCCCCGACTATGTCGAGTACCTGACCTCGTCGCAGTTGTTCAACACCCTGACAGAGAAAGGCACTGGAGATGCCATCTTACAGAAGGTGGAGAAACTCTACCTGAACAACAGCAACATTGCCTTCGCCGTTTCCGACACCAAGCCCACCGAAGGCACTATGCGCGAGACCTTGTTCCTGATGTGGATGCAGGAAGCCTACAAAGTGACTTCATCGAAAATATCTGATTTTGAGATAGATGGCATCACCTTCGAGGTGGGTGGGAAAAACAAGACCGGCAAGCAAGTGAAGGAAGCCGAGACCTCCTATTTGGTGAAAGACAACATAGAATACGCCATCGGCAATTCTGTTCCGATTTGGATGTTCGGGTTTGTGTATTGAATCCATGCTTGGAGTATTTTCGATTGACGACACGTTTTTGAATGAAATAATCCTTTATTTTGCACCATAAAATAAGGCACATGAAAAGACTTGAGACATACAACAAGGCAGTAATTCCTGATTCGCCGATTGCAGTTGCTGATTTTCAGAATAAATGCCAAAGCAATGCCCAATATTGAGGAATTGAAGAAATTGCTGTAAAAGAGGAGCTACTATGATGATAGAACAAAACACCAACTACGCTTACAAACTGAAATATATGGACAATCCCACTTTCGACAAAGTAAGGGACTTGTCTTCTAAATTCTATTGCGAATTGCCGCAAGCCTTGCAGGACGAACTCTTTGAGGCCTTGAACCGAGGCATTGACATCTTGGACTCCGAGCCGCAAATGACAACCTATTTGTATGCTTTCGGCAAAATGCACCAGGCCAAATTGGAATATGCCTTTAGCAAACTGCCCAAAGAATTCCTTGGATTACCTGAAATCAACATCATTGACTATGGCTGTGGGCAAGCCTTGGGTACGATGTGTTATGCGGATTTTTTTCGTGAAAACGGTTATTCGCAAAAGATAAAAACCATTACTTTAATTGAACCTTCGGAAATATGCCTGAAACGCGCTGCGCTTCACGCTTCTATGTTCTTCCCTAATGCAGAGATAAAGACCATATACAAGAAGTTTGACGACTTGACCCAAGACGACATAATTTGCAGCGAAGAAACACCTACTTTACATATTCTTTCCAATGTGTTGGATATGATGGATTTTGACCTTGACAGGTTTGCTGAATTGGTAAAAGGTTGTTTGAAGGGATATAATCAGTTTGTTTGTGTGGGGCCATATTTCAATTGTTCCGATAAAGATAACCGCATGGATGATTTCTGCTCGTTATTAAACGGCAATGATTATTATTGGGACTGCACATATCTTATGTTTTGATTGGGAGGATTGGTATTCCAATATAGTAAAAAGATGTGGAACAAATGACAGCATAGAATATGTTTCAACTGATTTTTCCGAAGATGATTGTTACAATGGCTTTATAGACGAATACGGAGTAATATATAGTAATGACGGGGAAAGATTATTGAAAAGTACAAATTATGAACTTGAAACATATTCTATTAAAGATGGGACTAGGATTGTTTGTTGCAACGCTTTTAGTTCTTATGACAACGA
>DAIOUZ010000215.1:0-5131 GCA_036759285.1 Candidatus Limiplasma sp.
ATTACTGCTGAAGGTTTATACCTTGTAAATGCAACTTATGGCAGTGATCAATATGCTAATAAGACTGTTTATGCTGCATTCAGAGCATTCAAAACAGCTATGGGTATCTGGACAACAAAATCATGCGTTCCGGCGCCCATCACTACCATGTGGAAAGCGTCATCGATGACATCTCATCATGGAACCCTGAGCAAAACGTGCATGCCACCACAATGAATTACTATTGCGAGCCACCACAAAACCTTGAAGGCACTTACAACGACGGTCAAGTGGAGCTCAGCTGGGAAGCCCCTGAGTTCTTCGGTCAAGGGCAGTTTGCCTACGACGACAACCAGTTCATCAACCAAATGGGTTCAAGCAACCACAAATGGGGCATCAAGATCGAGCCTGAGTGCCTGACGCATTTTGCTGGCCATCCGCTCACGCATATCGAGTTGTTCGACTGCTCCACAGGACATTTCACTTTCACCATTTACAACGGTGAATTAGCCAACAACAATACAACTCTCTATGTGCAGGAGCGCGATATGGAAGGCACCTACACCATTGTGAGATTCGCCTTGGACGAGCCCGTTGATTTCGACCCCACACTCCCCTTGTGGATTTGTGTCGCCACCTCGGGCACCCATGAGCCCATCCCCTGCTGCGAATACGTCGGCGAGGGCAACAGCTGTTTGGTCAAGCAAGGCGCATTCTGGAAGCCTGTCACCGAATTTGGTCAATACTATTCGTGGCTCCTCCGCGGCTACACCAGCCCCATGGACGGCGGCAGCGATTTCACCTATAATGTATACTGGGGTCCGGAGGAAGGCGGCATAGAGCAATTGGTGTTGGGCTATGAGACCCTCACCTCCACGCAAGCCAGCTACAACACCACCGAGAACCAGCGTTACAACGTCACCGCCCTTTGGGATGGCCGTGAGACTGAACTCTCCAACACCGTTTATCTCGGTCCCAGCGTAGGCATCGAGGAACCCACAACCCAAGACGACGCCTTGGTGGTCTACCCCAACCCTGTTAGTGACCAACTCACTTTGCAAGGCGAAGGCCTGCGCCGCGTCAGCCTCATTTCCATCACGGGAGCCACTGTCTTCGACAGGGCCATCACCAGCAATAGCATTGTGATTGACATGACGAGCTTGCCCCAAGGCCTTTATCTGCTGAGGGTCTGCACAGACGAAGGGGTAAAAGTGAATAAAGTAGTGAAGCGGTAATTGAACCGTTTTGAACAATTGCTCAAATCAAAGAAAGCAGATTCGGCTTGAGCTGGGTCTGCTTTCTTGTTTATATTGTTGCTTCACGTCTTTGCTGGTGAAGCGAGGCATATCATCACTGCGTAGGGCTGTGCGGTGACATGGCTGCTAACTCTAAACTTTAAACTCTAAACTCTAAACTCTGAACTCTAAACTAAAATCTAAACTCCCCCATCACCTCAAAACTCCTACCCGGCATGGCGCGCCAAATGACGTTCTGATAGTCCGTGTCGAAGAGATTGTTGCAGCGCAACTCGATGCGGAACTTCTTGAACTGCTTGCCGATGGCGACATGATGCAGCATATACGCGGGCAGGTCATAGGCGAAGAACTCCTGCGCATTGTAGGAGGTACTACGGCGACCTGTCATCTCAACGGTGTAGCTCAAATTCCAAGTCTTCCACTGGGTGTTGAGGAAGAAATTGGCATGGTGGCGCGGGATGTAGATGAGTTGCTTGCCGTTGGTACCTTGCTGGTAGGCCTTCTCGCTCTCGTCGGTGGTGACGGTGAAGACGTAGTTGCCCGACAGCATGACTTTCCAATTTTCCTTAACAAAGGCTGCGTCGATGTGGTTCTCTATACCACGGGCAAATACCTTTGACACATTCTCCGGCACCCAGAAACGGTATGAAGTCGGCATCCACTGGATCCAGTTCTTCACGTTGGAGAAGTAGCCGCCCGTACGCAGATCAAGCTTGAATGGACCTTTTTGCAGGCCGTATTTCACGGCGAGGTCGACCGTGCGACCATTCTCGGGCAAGAGGTCCGGATTGCCGCCTGGATACCAATAAAGGTCATTCAAGGAGGGATTACGGTAATTATGACTGTATCCTAAAGTGAAGCTCATGGCCTTGTAAAACGGCAACTGGTATGAAAAAGTGGCTGTCGGGAACAGGCCCATGGGCTTGCCGTCAGTCCAGTCGTAGCGGGCGGTAAGGTTGAGTTGGGCACAGTCGAAGGGTTCACCACTGATGGCTGCGTAGGCCGACACCAAATTGCGTCGCTTTTCGCCCACATAATTGTTGCTCCTCACCCGCTCATTGTCCCATTGCAGCTTGGCTTTCAAGGTCCATGTCTTGTATAGTTGCTGCTCCAGGTTGGCGATTTGGTGCAAAATCATGGCGTGGTTCTCGGAATTAATAAAAGTGACCGTGTCGTCGGTGACAGGATTACGCGTCAAAAGGAAATACCGCTGGTTTTCCAGGAATGCTGCCGACTTCAGTTGCAAGCTACCCGTCTCCCAATAGGTCTTGAAAGACACAAAGTTACGAGAGAAATTGTCGCGCGTCCATTCCTCCGAGTTGACATTGAATACATTGGGCATGATGGGTGGCAGGTTGCGGTCGTTCCATTGGTTCCACGACGAGACGGAGATGACGCTCTTGCCCAACAACACGCTCATCTCGGGCATCACGCCATAGTCGACAAAGTCGGCATTGCGCTGTTTCATCTTCTGATGTGGGATGGTGGCGAGGTTCTCGTATTCAAAGTCGTTGTCCGAGGAGTTGCGGTAGGCTTTCACACGGAAAGAGAATTTTTTTCCATAATTGCCTACCGTAATAAAACTACCCAAGGTGTTGAAGCTGCCATAGGTCTGCTTCAGGTCGAGCAGGAAACCATCGCCAAAATGGTGTGTGTTGTCGATGTTGACCGCACCGCCCAAGCCACCGCTATTGTTGGAGGTGCCACTTCCCCAGTTGAGGCTCACGTCGTCAGCCAGAAACACGGGAATGGTGCTGAAATCGACCTGACCTAAGCTCGGCGCATTGAGTTGGAAACCGTTCCAAAGCACCAAGGTATGACTGGCTGTCGTGCCACGAAACGAAGCTGTAGAGGTACCACCCGGTCCGTAAGTCTTGATAAAAACAGGACTGTGTTGGATAAGTAGATCTGAGAGGTTGGAAGTGCTCTTGGACTGCAGCACAAGGGTATCCAGTTTCTTGGCCACCAAGGGTTTCAGCACCTCAATATCGTTCTGTTCAGCCGTCACTTCGACGGAATGCAACAAAATAGTATCTTGGGCATGAAGCCGCGAAAGCATCATGCCCAAAAACAAGAAAACTACAAACCTAAATTGACGATTCAAGGCTTTTTCACACCCTTATTGAGGTCATTACTTTTTACTTTTGTTTCCTTCTCCTTTTCCTTTTTAACATCCCCTTCTTTTTTGTCTGTCAGGGGTTTCTGCTTCTCAGCATAGGTCTTTTTCTTGCCTTGCAGCTTACCGTCCTTATAGGTGGCTTCACTCTTCAAAGAGCCGTCGGAATAGAAAGTCAACTGCGGACCATCGAATTGACCATTTTTGTACTCGATGGACATCTTCTTGTTGCCGTTCTCATCATACCAAGTGGTCTCGCCATCGCGTTCACCATCTTTGTAGTTGGAAACTTCGAGATTGCCGCCCTTTTCGTAGCACAAGATTTGCTTGCCGTCGAGTTTGCCATTCTTATAGGTGTTCAACTTCGAGAGCCGACCGCCACGGTACCACTCGCTGACCTGTCCAT
The DNA here is from genome assembly GCA_036759285.1 of Candidatus Limiplasma sp. Taxonomy (GTDB): domain Bacteria; phylum Bacteroidota; class Bacteroidia; order Bacteroidales; family F082; genus Limimorpha. Next base: position 3,758 of record DAIOUZ010000215.1, read on the forward strand.
CAAGCATATCGTTCTTATATTCAGCTTTTTTCGTAATAGAACCAGTATTGTCTATTTCAACAAAAACACCATTTCGCTTTCCGTTTTCATAGTTCACGATTTTCTTGGGCAGATAAGTGTTTTTGTTGAAATACTCAATCCAAGTACCTACCTTTTTTCCATTTTGAACATAACCTTCAATGGTGCATTCGGCCGATTGTGTGGTGAACCTCCCATCCTTGGCTTTCGAAACGTCCACACTCTCAATGGTTTGTGCGAACATAGGTACGGCAAATAATGCCATCACGGTGATAATCAAAGTTTTACGCATTGTCTTAGATTTTTAAAGTTGTACAAAAATATAAATTTTGCCGCAAACGATTGCAAACTTCGTGCAAATTTCTCATTATTCAGTTTTTTTTCAGACCTTTGTGCCAATAATAACACGCTTCGCGTCACTGCGAGGTACGAAGCAGTCCAGAAAACAGAGTTTAAACCCTATTACTTCGTCGTATCTCCTCGCAATGACACAAAGCGGCAACAAGAAAAACCACATACCTTATGAAAAAGATCGAAGTCAAGAATTTCAAGCTCTACACTACAGCGGTCATCAGCATCGAATGGAAACAGGAACTCCTCAACGTCAACCTCGACCTCGCCATGATGCTGAAAATGATGCGTATGGAAGGTCTCACCGAAGCCGACATCGAACGTTACAGTGAAAACGGCCAGCCCATTCCTTTCAAAAAGGTGACGCTACTCCTCTTCCAGGACGACGGCAAACCCGGACAATACTATACGGACGAATCGTTTTGTGAAGACGACGACCCGACGGTGTTCTACGTTGAAATCAAAGAATAAAGACTATGGCCTATAGCCGATGGCTTATGGCTCGCTTCCATTAGCAGTAAAATCTACAATTTCTGTGGAAGCAAGCCATAGGCCATAAGCCATGGGCCATAGTCAAAAGAATCAATGTAATGACTTAATGTATTCATCAATCGCCTTGGCGGCCTTCTTACCAGCGCCCATGGCGAGGATGACCGTGGCGGCACCACTCACCGCATCGCCACCGGCGAAGATGCCAGGACGTGAGGTCGTGCCCACCTCATCGGCCACGATGCAGCCCTTACGGTTCAAGTCAAGGTTGCGCGTCGTGCTGCCAATCAGCGGGTTAGGTGATGTACCGAGTGCCATGACAATCATGTCGACATCGAGGATGAATTCCGAATCCTTAATCGGGACGGGGCTTCTGCGACCTGAAGCATCGGGCTCACCAAGTTCGCAACGCACGCACTTGAAGCCTTTCACCCAGCCGTTTTCGTCGCCCAGCACCTCAACAGGAGCCGTCAGCAGGTCGAACAAAACACCTTCTTCCTTGGCGTGATGCACCTC